>JAJFUG010000038.1 GCA_021372515.1 bacterium | reverse complement strand
TCCCGGTCAGGAAGCTTATCCCGCTGCTGTTACTGCTGGCTCTGCCGCTGGTGGGCTGCAGCTGGATGAATTTCGCCTATGACGGCCAGCCGGATCGCACCGGGGCCACGCCCGGCCGGGACGACTACTCGCGCCGCGGCGACCAGCGCTATCCGCCCTACCACGGCGTGGTGGAGGTGTTCCGCTCGGAGGCCGAGCTGAAGGGCCGACGCTACGAAAACATGGGGACAGTGACCACCCACTCCAAGCTCGAATACCCGGACGACCAGACCGAGCTGGTGTTCGATCTGCAGCGCCGGGCCGCCGACCGCGGGGCCAACGCAATCCTGATCCTGAGCAACGACAACGAGAAGGACCGCAAGCTTAACCGTCTGCGCGCGCGCGCCCTGCGCATGCACGACACGCAGCCCGGCCTCCCGTGAGCACCTCCCGCCACCCGCGCGCCGAATATCCTTGCATAAGGCCCTCTGTGAGTGCAATCATTTACACCGGTTGAAATTACAACGCTTTCGGGAGAGCTTTCCCATGCCGGCAATTCAGCGTTTCCAGGCTTGTGTCATCCTGTCAGCCATGTTCCTTTGTCTGAATGCAGCCGGGATGTCCGCGGCCGGGGTGAAGGGCGTGTGGGTGAGCACCGACCGCTCGGTGGACTGTTCCTCGGTCGAGCGGATCGCGCGCGACCTGGTCCGACCCGGGATGACAGACGAGCAGAAAGTGCTGGGCGTGTTCAACTGGAACCGCCGCGTGATCTACCACGGGGACGGGCCCTCGGAGCTGGCGCTGGATTTCCACAAAATGGTCAACGTGCTGGGCAACGGAAGCTGCCTGCGCCAGACCGCACCCATGGCCCTGGTGCTAAAGCGACTGGGGTTTGAGTCCCGCAGTTGGGTCCACGACACGCACCACATGCTCGAGGTTAATTACGGCGGCGCCTGGCACTGTCTGGACCCGCACATGAATTTCTACGTCTACGACCGTTCCACGCCGCCGTCAATCGCCTCGGTGGCCCAGCTCCAGGCCGACACCACGCTGGCTTTCGACGCCGTGGCCGAGGGCCGCGCCTGTCCGGGGTTCCTTCTCTGCGGCGACTCGCCGCGCTGGTTCTGCGGCTCAGGCGAGTGGACCCTGGATGCGGGCTGGCCGGAGCTCAAGCTCAGTGAGCCGTTCGGGCGGCTGAGCCTGCGCCGGGGCGAGAGCATTTTACTGTCCTGGATGCCGGGCGAGCACTACTGGCACGGGGCCTGGCAGTTCGAGTGCGGGCCCTACCACACCTGCGGCCCGGTGGATGAGAAGGACAGCGTAAATTTCCCGCTGTACGAGCCCTACCGGGCGACAGTGAACGGCATCCCCTGCTACCGTCACTGGGCCGGGGGACGCATGGTCTACCGCCCGGACCTGAGGAGCGACCACTACCAGGACGCCGTTCTGGCGCGGGACAACCTGACCCACGACCCGGCCCTGGCCCTGATGCAGCAGCGCCTGAGCGCGCCGGGGAGCGTGGTGTTCGGCGTGGAGTGCCCCTATGTGGTGAGCGCCGGACGGATCGCCCTGGCCGCGTCCGGGAACAGGAAGGGCCTGAAAGTCGAGCTCAGCCGCGACGGTGAAAAGTGGAGCCGGCTGAACCTCGCACAGTCGGGCGACAGCCTGGCGGCGGAGTTCAGCGAGCCGGTGGCGGGCAGTTTCGCGGGCTACCGGGTGCGGATCACCCTGGCCGAGGGCGCCGGTCTGACCGGCCTGGAGCTGGTGACATTCTTTGAGCTGAACCCCGGCGCGCTGCCGTACCTGGCCCCGGGGCTCAACACGGTGCGCCTGGAGGGCGGGCGCTTCGACTCGCCGGTGAGCCTGAGCTGGCGCTGGGCCGAGGGCCCGGACTGGAGCCAGGAGCGCCAGGCTGGCCACACATTCACGGAGCCGGGCGAGTTCGTGGTGCAGACTACCGAGGGCGGCAAGTATCCGCGTTGTCAAAGCCTGACCTTGAGCGTGGCGCCCTGAGTGAGAAATAGCAGCCGAAAGAGGGAAGCGATGAGTGGAGTGAAAGCAATCGCCTGCGGCGCGGACCGTCTGTTCGCCGAACGGTCGTTGCACGGAAGGTTGAGGGGAAAGCGGGTCGGGGTGCTGGTCAACCAGACCGCGGTGACAGCGGATTACGAGTTCTGGCCGCGTGCCCTGGCCGCGCGCACCGGGGCGCGCCTGGCGGTGGTGTTCTCGCCTGAGCACGGTCTGTACGCCGAGAAGCAGGACCAGGCCCCCTGCGACAGCGACCCGGCGGGGCGTTTCGGGGCGCCGGTGGTGAGCCTCTACGGACAGGCCAGCGAGTCCCTGCGTCCGGCCCCGGCTCTTCTTGCCGGGCTGGAGGCGGTGCTGTTCGACATCCAGGATATCGGAAGCCGCTACTACACGTTCAGCTACAGCCTGGCCTATCTGATGGAGGCGGCGGCCGAGGCAGGCGTGGAGGTAATCGTGCTGGACCGTCCCAACCCCCTGGGCGGCGAGTTGATCGAGGGCCCGCCGCTGGAGCCGGGCTACGAGTCCTTTGTCGGGCGGTTCGCCGGGCTGCCGGTGCGCCACGGCCTGAGCGTGGGCGAGCTGGCGCTCTGGTTCCATGCCGCGCACGGGGTGGGCGCACGGCCGACAGTGATCCGGGCGACGGGCTGGAGTCGCGCGCTGGACGCTTTCGAGTACGTGGCCCCCTGGATCATGCCCTCGCCCAACATGCCCACGCCAGCCACGGCCCTGGTCTACCCGGGCATGTGCCTTCTGGAGGGCACCAACCTGTCGGAGGGACGGGGCACCACGCGGCCGTTCGAAATCTTCGGTGCGCCGTATCTGGAGGAGTTCGCCCTGGCCGACAGCCTGAACGGCCTGGGCTTGCCGGGAGTGCGGTTCCGCCCGCAGCGGTTCATCCCCACGTTCGACAAGCACCGGGGCGAGCTTTGCTCCGGCGCGCAGCTTCACGTGACCGACCGCGCGGCGTTCCGTCCTTTCCTGACCGGGGCGGCGGTGGTCCACACCGCGAAGCGCCTGGCCCCGGAGGGTTTCGCCTGGCGGGCCGGGGCCTACGAGTTCGTCGCGCACATCCCGGCGATCGATATCCTGTCCGGTTCGGGCCGGCTGCGCTCCCTGGTGGAGGCTGGGGCCGCGTTCGATGAGGTGGCGGCGGCCTGCGGCGGCCCGCAGGAGGAGACCACTTTCCGCGAGGCGCGCCGGGATTGTCTTCTGTACAGTTGAGCCGGAAAAGAATAATTTTAGGAAGAATGCGACTGGGGTTCCGGGGCGCTGATTGAAAGCGGCGCCGCTCCGGGGCGAGGACTATCGGCAAGGGGTGGAGGCAGAGTGGACTATTTCGGCTATTACGACCCGGCGCAGCAGGAGCTGGAGGGTTATCTGAACGGGCTTTACAGCCGTTACCGCGTGCTGGACTACCAGAACGAGCAGGTGATCCGCGGGGTGCTGAAGCCCCGGTTCGCCGGGATGCAGGAGCAGATCACGCGGGCGCTCAGCTCTTTCACCGGGCGCTACAGTTTCGAGCGGGTGGGCGAGGAGACCTGGCTGACCCTGAGCAGCAGCGGAGTGCGCAGCCGCTACAACTGGGCGGTGCACCTGGGGCTGTTCGTGGCCACGGTGGCCAGCACGCTGCTGGCCGGGGCGCTGCGCGAGGGCGCCGACCTTCTGGCCCGGCCCGCGGACATCCTTTTGGGCCTGCCGTTCAGCGGCTCGATCATGCTGATCCTGCTGGTGCACGAGCTGGGGCACTATTTCACCGCCCGCCGTCACGGCATGGACGTGAGCCTGCCCTATTTCATCCCCATGCCGCCGCCGTTCATTTTCGGGACCATGGGGGCGCTGATCAAGATGCGCTCGCCGATGTTCACCCGCAGGATGCTGCTGGACGTGGGCTCGGCGGGGCCGTTGGCCGGTTTCATTGTCAGCCTGCCGGTGGTGGTGCTGGGGCTGATGCATTCGAGCTGGGGCGCTCAGGGGAACGGGTTTTTCGAGCCGGGGCATTCGCTGCTGTTCGCGGGCCTGGCGCACCTGATCCTGGGCCCGCAGCCGACCGGGACCGTGCTGCAGATGTCATCGGTGGCGTTCGCCGGCTGGATCGGGTTCTTTGTCACGGCGATGAACCTGATCCCGGTGGGGCAATTAGACGGCGGGCATATCGGCTACGCCCTGTTCGGCCGGCTGCACAAGCGGATCGCCATCGCCTTTTTCCTGGGCATGCTGGCGTTAAGTTTCTTCTGGACGGGCTGGCTGTTCTGGAGCGTGCTGATATTCTTTCTGATCCGGGTGCAGCACCCGCCAGTGCTGGATGAGGAGGTGCCGCTGGACCGCGGGCGCAGGCTGATCGGCCTGACCTGTATCCTGATCCTCGCGCTCACTTTCATGCCGTCACCGATCCTGGACTGAGAGGGCAGACGAGGATGGTCTCCGAGCTTGACATGGCGGACCTGGAGCGGGCGGCGGAATGGATCGCCTCGGGTGGCCTTGTGATCTCCACTGGGGCCGGGGTGAGCCGCGAAAGCGGAATCCCCACTTTCCGCGAGGCGGGTGAGGGGTTCTGGCAGAAATACAGCCCGGAGCAACTGGCCACGGTGGAGGGGTTCCTGTCCGACCCGGCCCTGGTCTGGAACTGGTACGCCTGGCGCCGCCGGATGGTCCGTCAGTGCGAGCCCAACCCCGGCCATTACGCCCTGGCCGAGCTGGAGCGGGTTCTGCCCAGCACGGTCACGGTGACCCAGAACGTGGACGGCCTTCACCAGCGCGCCGGGAGCGCGCACGTGCTGGAGCTGCACGGGAGCATCGAGCGGGTGCGCTGTTTCGATTTCTGCAGCATGTACGAGAACTGGCAGGACGAGTCGGAGACTGTCGCGGAGCCGCCGCGCTGCGCGAAGTGCGAGGCCTACCTGCGGCCCGATATAGTCTGGTTCGGCGAGCAGTTGCCCGAGCGGGAACTGGACGAGGCGTTCCGGGCCGCGGAGCGTTGCCGGGTGATGCTGGTGGTAGGGACCTCGGGCCTGGTGCAGCCGGCGGCCTCGCTGCCGTGGGTGGCGCGGCGCTGCGGTGCGCGGGTGGTGGAGGTCAACCCGCAGCCCAGCGAGATCAGCCAGAGCGC
>JAJFUG010000037.1 GCA_021372515.1 bacterium | reverse complement strand
CATGTAGTAGGGCAGGAAAATCCAGATCAACAGGGAGTAGGTATACCAGTTGCCCCATTCCATGTTCGCCACCACCAGGCCGGCGGCGTAGGCGAAGCCGATCATCCCCACGAAATGCTCGCTGGAGATGTTGGCGCTGGTTAGCGAACCGCCGATGGCGTACCAGGGCAGACGGTCGCCGGCCAGGAAATAGTCGCGCGAGGTCTTTTTCTCGCGCCGCGCCACATAGATGCCCAGCACCACCACCGCTGCGAAGTAGCTTATGAACACCAGCAGGTCGAGAACCGATAGGGAGACGCGTTGCATGGACGTTCCTGTGGGCGGTTACAGGGTTAGGGGAAGGAATCAATCCTGTGTCAGCCGATTCCGTGTCTTTCGTAGGGGCACGGCACGCCGTGCCCAAAATCTTATGTTCTCTTGGTTTCGGCCAGGAGAACCAGCAGCCAGCAAGGGCCGCGAAATGAACTGCTCGCTGTCTGCATTTTTTCGTAGGGGCGGACCCCTGTGTCCGCCCGGTCGCACACACGGGCGCGACCCTACATAGAAAAAGGATGTGCCATCTATTCTGCTTAGTGGCCTTTGCCGTTGTACTCGCGCACGGCCTCGATCATCGCCACGATGTTCTCCACCGGGGTGAGGGCCTGGACGTTGTGGATCGCGTTGAACACGAACCCGCCGCCCGGGGCGAACACCTCGCAGCGCTCCAGCACCTGCCTGCGGACCTCCTCCGGCGTGCCGAACGGCAGCGTGCGCTGGGTGTCCACGCCCCCGCCCCAGAACGTGAGCCGCCTGCCGTAGCGCTCCTTGAGAACCCGCGGCTCCATCCCCGTGGCCGAGCACTGCACAGGGTTGATTATGTCGAACCCGGCCTGGATGAAACTTTCCATGAAATTCTCCACCGCGCCGCAGGAGTGCTTGAAAGTCTTCCAGCCGGTGTGCTCGTGGATCCAGCCGTTGATCCGGCTGTAATAGGGCTGGTAGAGGTCGCGGAAAGTGCCGGTGGAACAAAACGTGGAGGTCTGGGTGCCGAAATCGGTGCCGCAGACAAAGGCCACATCCACCTTGTCACCCACCGCGGCGTATATTTTCGCCAGGTTCTCCAGGGCGATCTCGGTCTGGCGGGTAAACACCTTGTGGATATAGTCCTGGCGCGCGACCGTGGAGATGTACCACTCGGTGATGTCGCGGATGCCCTTGGGGTGTTTCATGAACGGCCCGGGCACCAGGGCGATGTCTCCCAGGGCCAGGCCGCCGAAAGTGGCCAGCACCGCGCGCCCGGTGGAGCCTGCGCGCTCGACCTCGGCCCGGAAATACTCCAGGTCGGCCGCCGGGATGGGGCCGAACTCCTCCAGGTTATCCGCCGGGTCCAGCTTGCCCTCATCCAGAGGCTCCTGCCGGATTATCGAGTCGAAGAAATGCCCACCCTTGGGCATCTTGCCGCTGGGAGGCACTGAGCTGTCACCCCCGGGGTAGATCAGCGTGTCACCGTTGTCAGCCGTGCGCGTGACGAAGTTCTTCGAGACCAGGACCTCGATCCCCTCCTGGGTGCGCCAGGGGCGCCAGTCCTCGTTGCGGAAACCGAACATGGTGGCCGGTGCGGGCACACCCTCGACATCCAGTCCGAGGGCTTCCTGGAGGTCATCCTCGATCAGGCCGAGCATCTGGTAGGGCTCGTGCACCTTGACCGGGCGCTTTTCGAGCCCGTAATGCCGTCGCAGCGCATCCACGCAACTGACATGCATCCCGGTGACCGCGCTGGCCCCGAAATCCACCGGCACGCGGCCTGGATCGCGGTGCTCCAGCGCGGCGCGGACAACCTTTCTGCTCTCCATCCTGTTTTCTCCTTGCAAGCGGGTCCGTGAGACGGCAATTCAGATCAGGGCGGCCAGGCGGCGCTCGCATTCGAGCATGGCGCGGACCGTATGGTAGTTGATTTTCCAGGCATGGCCCATATAGTCCCAGAGCACCCGGTTGTCCGGTCCCAGCAGGGGCAGCCACTCGCCCACCCGGTGGTTGATCACGTGCCCGAACACGAAACGGTGCAGCTCGAGGTAGGCCTCGCGGTAGCGCGGGTCGCCGAAAGTTTCCCAGGCATCCAGGAACCCGGTCAGGGCCTCGGCCTGCTGCCAGAACTCCTTGTTGCGCTCGCGGGCGGGCCCCCGGTGCGGTCCCTCGCAGAACACGCCGCCCAGCTCGCGGTCCAGGCCGAATTCGAGGCAGTGATCATAGAGCTTGTGCTGCACGGAGCGGTAGTGGGACGGGTCGAGGCCGAGTGTGCGCACTGTCAGGCCCAGCAGCCAGGCGAACTCGACATTGTGGCCGTAGGAGGTGTTGTCCAGGGGCCGCCCGTGGTCATCCTCGGCCTCGCGGTCGGAACCCCAGACATTCTTGAAAATGATAGCCCGCAGGGGCTTGAAATCCGGGGAGAATTGCGCAATCGCAGTGCCGTGCTCGGGGTGAAGCATGCGCGAGACCAGCAACTCCGTGGTCTCGCGGGCGCGGCGGGCGTGAATCTCGCGGCCGCTGGCCGCGTAGAGATTGGTGAACGCCTCCATCAGGTGCATGTGGACATCGAAAGATTTGCGGTCGCCGCCGTACTCCCCGGGCTGGCAGTGGGTCCACTCGCGCTCGAAGAACTCGTACCAGCCGCCGTTCAGGTTGTCGGCCGCGAAAGCCTGGAGCCACTCGAAAGTGCGCTCGGCCAACTCCAGCACGGCGCTGTCGCCGCAGGCCCGGGCGTACTCGCTGAAAGCGTAGATCACGAAACTGTGGCCGTAGACTATTTTTTTGCGGTCCACCTGGCGGCCGTTACGCTCCAGGACCCAGAACCAGCCACCCTCGCGCCAGTCCAGGAAATGGTCGAGCATGAACCGCACGCCGCGCCCGGCCCGGTCGAGGAAAGCTCCTTGCGGGTCGAGGCCGGCGCGGTGGATCGCGGAGAAAGCGTAGATCATCCGGGCGTGGGCCAGCAGGTTCTTACGGCTTTCGCCGGTGGGATTGCCCTCGCGGTCGAAAAAGGTGAGGAACCCGCCGAAAAGCGGGTCATCCCCGCGCGCGCTCCAGTAGGGGAGAAGCTCCTGACGAAGGTGCGCGCGGACTTGTTCCAGGCAGAGACTGAGCTGTTTGTCCATGTTTCCGATCCGATAGGCGGCTTGTCCGAGCGGTTGATTGAGTCCGTTTCACCGTATTATGAGCCGTGGCTGGGGGCCGGGGCCGCGAGGCGGGGGGGCCGCGCCGCCGCCGTGGAACACGGCGGGCGGGCGCACGCGCGCGGCGCCGTTGGCGCCCGGCGCGGCCCCCCGCTCTGCGGCCCGAGCCTCCACCTGTCGCCCGGCCTCAGCGACGGATCAACCGGGCCGTGTACACCTGCCGCGTGCCGTCATCCACCGAGTCGAACACGATCAGGCTGTCGCCGTTCTGGAACCGCCCGTGCAGGTCGCAGCGGGCCGGCCCGCTGAACTGCTCGCCGTAGTTCCGGAACCGTCCCAGCCGCAGCACGGCCTCGTCACTGCGCCGCAGAAGGATCAACGTGCGCCTGTCAGCGCCGTCCGGGTAGGTGTCGGTCAGCATCCAGCGCCCATCCGGCGAGAAAGTCCCGTGCCCGTCCTGGCTCAGCAGCCCCGCGCCGAGTATACGGAAACCGGTCGCGCCCGAGGGCGAGTCGCAGAACAGCACATGCTCCAGCGGCAGGTGGCCCTCGAGATAAGTGGTCACCATCAGGCTGTCATCGCTCAGCCAGTCGTAGTGTGAGCCGCCCCGCTCGTAGCCCAGGACCACCCTGAGGTCTGAACCATCCGCGCCCACGGTGTAGGCCGCGGTGACCCAGCCCTTGCCGTCCAGACGAGCCGAGCGTCCAAGAAAGAACACTCGCGTGGCGCTGGGGTTGAACATGGTGTGGTTGACCCACATCCGTCCCGTGGCGACTGTGCTGTCCGGCGGATTCAAGCGGTAGAGGTCATCCAGCGAGACAATGAGGCGGCTGGCGCCGGTTGCCAGGTCCACGCTCCAGAGGCCGTCATCCGACGGGTGCAGCTCCTCCAGGCGCGGGTTGTCCCCCGGCCCGGGGTAGCCGTAGCCCGGACGGGTCTGGTGCAGACGGGCGAAATTGAGGCTCAGCCCCTTGCGGCCATCCGCGGAAACTCCACTCAAGGCCCGGCCCAACACCCGCTCCTCGCCGGTGAACACGTTGTGCACCACGCTCACGAACCGGCCCTCGCGCAGGTCGTTGAACGTGACCAG
>JAJFUG010000036.1 GCA_021372515.1 bacterium | reverse complement strand
GGCTGGGCCGTCGAACCGCAGACCCTCCTTGCCAGTGATCTTGGCCACCGCGCCCTCCGGGGCCAGGTTGCCGTACATTATCTGGATATGCCCGGTCTTCTTGATCGGTTTGTCCAGCGGCTGGATGATGTCCTGGCCCGGAGCCAGATCGCCGCATTCGGCCAGGTTCTCGGCCAGAGTGCGGCCGGTAACGGTCAGGCAGTCGCCGTTCAGATAGCCGGCCTCGAGCAGCACTCTCAGCACCGCGGGCACACCGCCCACCCGGTGCAGGTCCTCCATCAGGTAGCGGCCGCTGGGCTTGAGGTCGGCAAGATACGGCACGCGGTCGCTCACCCGCTGGAAATCGTCGATGGCCAGCGGCACCTCCACGCTCCTGGCCATGGCGATCAGGTGCATAACCGCGTTGGTCGAGCCGCCCAGTGCCATCACGATTGTCATGGCGTTCTCGAAAGCGGCGCGGGTCATGATATCGCGCGGGCGGATGTCCCGCTCCAGAAGATTGCGCACCACCGCGCCCACGCGGCCCAGCTCCTCGTTCTTCTGAGTGCTGTCTGCCGGGTGGCTGGAGCTGTGGGGCAGGCTCATGCCCAGGGTCTCGATGGCCGCGCTCATGGTGTTGGCCGTGTACATGCCGCCGCAGGCCCCCGGTCCGGGGCAGGCGTGCTTTTCCACCTCGGTCAGCTCGCCGCGGCCGATCCGGCCGGCCACGTACTCGCCGTAGGCCTCGAAAGCCGAGACTATGTTCAGGTCGCGGCCGCAGAGGTGCCCGGCCCGGATCGTCCCGCCGTAGACCATCAGGCCGGGACGGTTCAGGCGGCCCAGGGCCATGAGCGAGCCGGGCATGTTCTTGTCGCAGCCGGCCACGGCCACGAGGGCGTCATAGTAGTGCGCGCTGGCGTGGTCCTCGATCGAGTCGGCGATGATGTCGCGCGAGGGCAGGGAGAATTTCATCCCCTGGGTGCCCATCGAGATACCGTCGCTCACTCCTATCGTATGGAAAATCCAGCCCTTGAGGTCGGCCTCCTCCACCGACTCCTTGATCAGCGAGGCGAACCGGTTGAGGTGCATGTTGCAGGGGTTGATCTCGAAACCCATGCTCACAATGCCCACCTGGGCGCGCTCCATGTCCTGGGCGGTCATGCCAGCGCCGTAGAGCATGGCGTGCGCCGCAGGGAACCCCGGGTCCTGGGTCAGTATCCGGCTCTGGCTGTTGAGCGGTTTTTTACTGCCTTCCATAATATACCTCCCGATCTATGGTCGATTTGCATCCTGATAGTCTTTGCCTACCCAAGAATCATAAGCTGCGCGGGAGGAAAATGCAAAGGACGGGGGCGCTCCGGGGTCAAAAAAAGATTCGTTCTGGCGTCGGGGGCCGAAGTGAGTTAGAATGAACTGAATTGTTCAATCCAAGGGCATAGGAGGAAGCAACCCCCGGCCCGGACCCAACCTTGTCACTTTCAACCGTGAGCTGCCGCGATGAACGGATTGATTCTAAAAACCCTCGCCTCGCTGGCCTTTCTGGCCCCGGCGGTCCTGACCGCCGCCGCCAAGGACTCCCCCCGCAGCATCCGCCTGACAGTGGTGTTCAACAACGAGGTGGCAGACAGCAGTCTGGCCAGCCTGTGGGGTTTCGGCTGCCTGATCCAGGGCTACGAGCGGACCATCCTGTTCGACACCGGGGCCAACGGCGACACCCTGCTGGATAACATGCGCCGCCTGGGCCTCGACCCGCGCGCGGTACAGACTGTCGTGCTGTCGCACGAGCACCACGACCACACGGATGGCCTGGCGGCGTTCCTGGCGGCCAACCCCAAGGTGAAAGTGATCCTGCCCGGGGCGTTCCCGGATACGATCAAGAGCGTGGCCGCGGCGGCCGAGTCAGTGGAGGAAGTGCATGGCCCGGCCGAGATATGCAAGGGAGTGAGGACGACCGGCGAGCTGGGGGACAAGATAATCGAACAGGCCCTTCTGCTGAGCACCCCGCGCGGGCTGATCGTGCTGACCGGCTGCGCGCACCCGGGCATCGTGAATATCGCGGCCGCGGCCAGGAAGCAGACCGGCGAGCCGCTCTATCTTGTCGGGGGCGGGTTCCACCTGGAGAATTATAGCCGGGAGCAAATCGCCGCGGCTATCGACAGCCTGAAAGCGCTGGGCGTGCAGAAAGTCGCCCCGACCCACTGCACGGGCGATACGGGCCGCGAGTTGTTCCGCGCCGCCTGGGGCGAGGATTTCGTGCGCCTGGACCTGGGCTCGCGGCTGATTGTGGAGTGAGCGGCCGGAGCAGGAACGACGGAAAACTGGCCGAAGCGGGCCGGGAGGAACCGGAGGCTGAATCTCTTCAACCGTATGCACGAAAAACACACCGTGCTTGCTGCGACTTATGTTTCATCACTGATACAAGAGCAGCCTCCGGGCCCGGTCTAACTTCGGATAAAATCTTTCTTTACCCAGCCTCGCATCTGCACGTCGACTTCGTACCACCCGTTTTGCTCCTGAAGGATGTCGACTTTTACACCTTTGCTTAGAGGCGGGGCTACGGTCGGGGCGCCCGGAAATCCGCGCGAACGAATATTGAGCAGAGAGGCAGTCACCACACCCACGCTCTTTCTGGGCAAAGCCTCCGCCAGGGCACGCTCCGGATTGATAATTCTATCCCGCAACTTGTCCAGAGGGAAAGCCGGTCCCGGATCGGACTTCCTGCCCGGAGCCACTTCCTCGTGTCCCAATATGGCTGAAATATTGTAGGCTCCCATCAATTCCAGGCAGAGGCTTTCGACCGCCGCGATCTGCTTTTCCGAGTAGATGTGCCAGTACGAGGGTGCGGACTCGTTGCGGTGCACCGCCTCTGTCACCTGATCCTCGCCGTATACTTTCCCGAACGTCGAAATATACCCCCCGCCGCCTTTGGTGAGACGGCCGGCATTGTCGATTTCAATCCCGATCGAATAGTTGTTGAACCCCACTCTGCCTTTATATTCGCTCTTGCCGGCATGCCAGGCCACGGTGTTGAACGGCACGAGCTGATAGACGACACCATCGCAGCCGACCACGAGATGGGCGGAGGCCTTTGCTCTGGGATCACACAGCCACTGGGCGGACGATTCCGCCGAACTCCCGCCGGTGTAGTGGATGATAATCGTATCCGGCAGCCCGGCCCCGAACTGTCCGCCACGGTTGGGTGAGGACAGTTGCTTGACTCCTTCACCTTCAAGCAAGTGATTGTTGATTTTCATCTGATCGCCTCGCTTGGAGAATTCAGGCTCGATTTTTTGATATAAGCATGGCAGCTTCGGGCAAAACAGTCCGCTCAACCTTTGACTTCCGTCTCTCCCAGCAGCTTGCTGGTGGCGCTGGAGCCGGTGAGCGCACGGGTGACCGAGTTCTGAACCCCGGATTTTTCGAAGCTGCGGCCGATGGACCAGGTTGCCACGATCCCGGACCAGCCGAGCCAGAAATTCGTAGGGAGAGGAATCTCGTCGATTGTTACACCTATGGCTATTTTGCCCACTATCGGCACCAGGCAATAGTTGATGAAAATGAACAGTAGCCCGGCATACACCACGGTCGGCCTGGCCCGCTTGGTGTAGCTGTCACCCTGGGCCAGCTCGGCCACGAGCACACGCTCCTTGGACTGCAGCTCGGAGCGGATGCTGGCTTCGATTTCCGAGTCTCTCTTCTGGATCAGGGCCTCCATCTCCAGTTGGAACTGCTGCTTTTCCTCCCCGCTCAGATTAAACTTATCCACCACATCCCCGACATCTTTGACGAGGCTCCCGACACTCCCGCTGAAAATGTTGGTGAACCAGTTCATTTTGCCTCCTCTTTTGAGAAATGGATTCAGGTTGAGAGAAAGCCGCATTAAATAAGTGGTTCAACGAGTTATGAATTGAAATGTCATAAATCTAATAATACTTCATTTAATTAATCATATGGCTGTATAAGGATGATTTCAAGAGTCGACGATAAAAAATAATTGGGTTCAAAATGCTAAAATGCACCAAGAGATGAAGAATCAGAATTATTCTAATTTAGTTAAAAACATTTATCGAGAATTAATGTCATGGCAATGGCATAGCGAAGTAATGCGTAACAATCCAATGATTAATGGGCGAATGCTTGCGGACATTGAAACGGGGGGTATTTAATCAGAACTGAAGACAACAGTTATTGCTGAATCGGGAGAGCCACATCCCCCGGAAACCGGTCCGGGAGGAAAAAGTCAGGGGTGACCGGGAAGTCACCCCTGAGCTTACGGCTTACACGATAAGTTGTATTATGATTCTACATACCGCCTGCTCATTTCCCGCCGCTTTGCTGCCTGTATTTCTCGCGGTACTTGGCGTAGAGGCTCTTGTGGTGGCTGCCCAGGTCGATATCCCGCCCGTCGAGGTACATCTTCTCCACCTGCGTGCTTATCTCCAGCGGGTCACCGTCGGTCACGATTATATCCGCCAGCTTGCCCGGCTCCAGCGAGCCGACCAGGCTGTCCACGCCCATGATCTGCGCGGCGTAGAGTGTGACCGCCTTGAGCGCCTCCTCGCGCGGCAGGCCGTAGGCCGCGGCCATGGCCGCATGATAGGGCAGGTTGCGCTCGTTGCCGTAGTCGCCGTAGCCGCCCGCGATGCAGAAAGCAACCCCGGCCCGGCGCAGAGCTTCCGGCACTGTCAGGGTCCAGTCGTAGGCGGCATCCCGGCGGGAGGGCAGGCGCATCAAGGGATCGACTATCACCGGGATGCCGTGCGCCTTGAGCAGGTCGGCGGCCAGCGGGGCCTCCTCGCCGCCCACCAGCACCATGCGCACACCCACCCGCTCGGCCCACTCCACCGCGGCCCGGATCTGGGCCAGGCTGTTGGCGCCCACCCAGACCGGCACCTCGCCCGCGAGCACGGGCAGCATGGCCTCCCAGCGCAGGTCGGTGGCGTGGAACGGCACGCCCGCCTTGCCCGCGGCCTCGCGGGCCACTTTGTAGGCCCGGGCCTGACGGAACGCTTCCTCCAGAGTGTCAAGCTGCTCGGCCACGGCGGCCTGGCGTTTCTGCAGTTCTTTCTTGTCCGCCAGGGAGGACAGGCCGCTCATGTCCGGCCACTCGACCACCAGGCAGAGCGGCGCCTTGACCGTCATCTGCTCCCAGGTCCAGCCGTCCAGACGGATCAGCGCACCCATCCCGGCCAGGAGCCCCCCCTCGGGCAGGGTGGCGGCAAGACCCACACCATTGGCCCGCGTGACCGGGAAACGCTCGGAATCCGGGTTGATCGCCCGCTCGGCCCGCACATTCGGGTTCACCTGCCCGATCTCGTGCGAATCCACCGTGGGGGTGACCGCGCCGGTCTCGACCAGACCCAGGTACGAGACCGCCTGGATCAGGGCCGGCCAGACATGCTTGCCGGCTGCATCGATCCGCACGGCATCCGCGGGCAGGGCCACCTCGCGGCCCAGGGCCACTATTTTTCCTTTGTCGAACAGGATTGTCCCGCCCTCTATCGCGGGGCCCGAGACCGGGTGCAGGGTTGCCCCCACCAAGGCCACTGGCGCGCCCTGCGGCGGGGCTGGAATCTGCTCCGAGGCCGCGGCTGCGGAGAAAGCGGCCAGGCAGAGAACGAGGACTGAGGATAGACATCTGCGCATCATTTTGGCTCTCAGGTTGTGGTTACTGGTGAAAGCGGTCATTTCTCACCCCCGGAGCGCAGGATTTTCTGGATCAGGGCGGCGCGCTGCGATTCCACCGTGAGCCGCATACGGCTGTCCTCAGTCCGGTCGAAGAAGCGCCGGCCGTCCAGCCAGGTCTGCTCGCAGTGCGAGTACACCGAGAGCGGGTCGCCGCTCCAGATCACGAAATCGGCGTCCTTGCCCGGCTCCAGGCTGCCCACGCGCGCGGCCACTCCAAGCTGGATCGCCGGGTTGAGGGTGACGAACTTGAGCGCCTCCTCGGGCGGCACGCCGCCGTACTTGACCGCCTTGGCCGCTTCATAATTCAGCCGCCGCCCCAGCTCGTCGTTGTCGGAGTTGAAACTGACCGTGCAGCCCTGGGCCCGCATCAGAGCGCCGTTATACGGGATGGCGTCCACCACCTCGGCCTTGTAGGCCCACCAGTCGCTGAAAGTGGTGGGGTAGGCGCCGTGGCGGGCCAGCTCATCCGCTACCTTGTAGCCCTCCAGCACGTGGATGAACATCCCGATCCGGAACCCCTCGCGCTCGGCCACTCTCATCATTGCCAGTATCTCGTCCTGACGGTAGGAGTGGCACTGCACCTGCCGCTTGCCGTCCAGCACCTCCAGAAGGGCCTCCTGGCGCAGGTCGCGGCGCGGCGGCACTAAATCCGGCTGTTTCTTGCGCTGCTCCTCGTAGATCTTCCAGCGGCTGCGATAGTCGCGGGCCGCCTGGAACGAGTCCAGCATGAACTGCTCCACCCCCATGCGCGAGCGCGGGTAGCGGCGGGCGTACTGGTCGGGAAGGTAGTTCTGCTTCACGTTTTCGCCCAGGGCGAACTTGATCGCCGGCTGCTGGGCGTCGAATATCATCCTCTCGGGCAGCTCGCCCCAGCGCAGCTTGACCAGGCTGGTCTGGCCGCCGATGGGGTTGGCCGAGCCGTGGATCAGCAGGGCCATGGTGGTGCCGCCGGCAAGCTGACGGTAGATGTCGATGTCATCCGGGTCGATCACGTCCTCGATGCGCACCTCGCTCACCAGGGCGTGGGTGCCCTCGTTCACCCCGCCGGCGATAGCCAGGTGCGAGTGGGCGTCGATGATCCCCGGGGTGACATGCCGCCCGGCGGCGTCGACCACGGTAGCGCCGGCTGGAGCGGTCAGGCCTTTGCCCACTTTCACTATCTTCCCGGCGTGGACCAGAAGGTCGGCCCCCTCCAGCTTCCCAGCCGGGCCGCAGGTCCAGATCACCGCGTTTTTCACCAGCAGGTCGGCAGGCTGCTCCGGCGGGGTGCTCCAGCCGAAAGCGCCGTCCGGGTAGACTGTCCCGAACAGGGCCGGGCTCACCGGCTTATCCTTGGCGCTGTCGGGTTTCGGCTCGGCTGGCGCGGTGCGCAGGGCGCTCCAGGCAAAGGTGGAGCCGTCCGCCTCCACGCCCTCTCCGCGCAGGGTGTCCGCGGCCAGGATGGCCCAGAGGCGGGCCACGCCGGGCCGTCCCAGCGAGTCGGTGGGGAAAGCGAGGCTGAGGCGGCGCTCTTCCAGGGCCACGGTCGAGGCCTTGAGCTTGCGGCCCTGGACCTCGGCCGTGGCGCTGAACTTGGGCGCCTGTCCGCCGATCTCCACCTGCGCCGTGACACCGTCCCTGAGGCTCACCTGCCACTTGCCGCGCGGGTCCACCGGGGGCTGGGCCAGGATTTCGAAACGTTCGCCCGCGACCCAGGTTTCGAGCACCCGTCCCTTGTCGAACAGGTCACCCTCCACCAGGATGAAACTGGCCAGGTAGCCCTTGTCCAGGCGGCCGAGGGTCTTGTCCATCCCCAGGCGCGCGGCCGGCACCGTGGTCAGGGCGGCCAGGGCGGAGTCGCGGTCCAGGCCGCGGCGCACGGCCAGGCGCAGCTTGTCCAGGAACTGCTCGGGCTTCTCTAATCCATGGGCGCTCAGGGCGAACCGCGCCCCGGCCTTGAGGAGACGGGCCGGGTTCTCCGGGGCGGCGTCCCAGCGCTTCAGCTCGCGCAGGCTTACGTCAAGCTCGCGCTCGCGTTGCGACAGGTCGGGGACCTCGGGGAAATCGAGCGGCAGGATCAGGCCCAGGCCGCTGGCGGCCACTTCGGAGGCGCGGCGGTATTCGGTGCCCGCGCCCAGGGCCCAGCCCTTGAGGCCGAACTCGCGGCAGATCTTGGCCGCGCGCAGGATGTCCAGCTCATCGCCGCACGCGAATAAGAACGGGCTTTTGCCCTCCGCGTACGGCCCCAGGGCCGCCAGGGCCAGGTCGGTTTCCGGGGCGCTCTGCCCCGCCGGGTGACGGTCGTAGGCGGCGCGGGCCGCGCCGTACCAGCGGGCGTCCAGAAGGCTCTGGCGGATCAGGGCGATCGCGCCCATCTCCGAGGCCGGATAGGTCTCGGGGCCGTAGCCCTGGTTCAGGCTGCCCTTGCTGAATGCCGCAGCCTGGGCCGCCTCGGGCCGCAGGATGGACTCGTCCGCCTCGCGGCCGTCCAGCAGCACCAGCGCCCCGGCCCCGCGGAAAATACCCTCGGGCGGGAACGTGAGCGCCGCGGCGAACCCGGCCTTGCGGAACGAGCCGGCGGCCGCACTGTCCGCCTTGAAAAGAGTGGCGGCCTTAAGCTGGGGCCGCACCGCCGGGTTCCAGCTCCGGCTGCCCAGAGCGGCGGCCTTGTCCGCCGC
>JAJFUG010000035.1 GCA_021372515.1 bacterium | reverse complement strand
GGAACGGAATGTCCGTCTGGTGTTCGCCGGGGCCGGGGATGACTACCCGCGCCTGGAGTCCCGCGCCGTGGCCCTCGGGCTGCGGGAAACGGTGATCTTCGAGGGACGGGTGAGCCTGGAGCGCAAGCTGGCCCTGCTGCGTCACGCCCTGGCCGTGCTCAACCCCTCACCCAAGGAGGGCTGGGGGATCACGAACCTCGAGGCCTCCGCCTGCGGCGCCCCGGTGATCGCCAGCCGCTCGCCCGGCCTTCGCGAGTCGGTGCTGGAGGGCGAAAGCGGGTTTCTGTTCGAGCCGGGGGATGTGGCCGGATTCGCCGCGCTGATCTGCCGAGTGGCCGCGGACAGCGGCCTGCGCGAGCGGCTCAGCCGCGGGGCACGCGAGTTCGCCGGGCGGTTCACCTGGGAAAACTCCGCAGCCCGGACTATCGAGCATATCGAGCAGATAATCGGCCGCGACTGAGTTTTCTTTGGCGTAGCGGCTGTTATTCCAGAGTTTTGACTGTCTGATAGGGGAAACCCGATGTATCAGCTCCGGATGCTGATTAAAATCCTGCGGCTGGGCAGTGTGCTGCGCTACCTGCTCAAAGCGCCGGATTTTATTTTTTACCGCCGCCGGAGGCCACGCCCTCCGCTGCGCCTTCAGGTGGAGGTGACCAGCCTCTGCAACTACCGCTGCCCCTCCTGTATCTGGAGCAAGCAATCCCGCCCCGCGGCCCGGGTCGACCTGGAGCGGTTCAAGGCCCTGATCGACGAGGCCCGGCCGGACTATCTCGTTCTGACCGGCGTGGGCGAGGGCCTGCTCAACGACCAGGTCTACGACATGATCCGCTACGCCAAGGGCCGCCGGATCGTGACCAAGCTCGACAGCAACGGCATGATCCTGGATGAGAGCCGCGCGCGGCGGATCGTGGACTCGGGGCTGGATTTCCTCTCCGTATCGCTGGACACAGCGGTGGAGGAGATGTACGACCGGGTGCGCAACGAGGGCAAGCTGGGACGGGTGCTGGACAACCTTCGCGCCCTGGTCGCCTACCGCAACGAGCGCGGGGCCTCGACCCACGTGGAGGTGACCCTTCTGTGCTCCAAGCTCAACATCGAGGGCCTGCCCGAGAGCGTGCGCCGCGTGGCCGGCCTGGGGCTGGATGAGGTGAACTGCGGGCTGGCGCAGCGCCTGTACGAGACCGGCAACGACATTTTCGTGCTGGAAGATAAAGACCCGGAGCACATCGCGCGCTACCGCGAAATCCTCGCCCGGGCCCGCGAGACGGCGCACGAGGTAGGCCTGACACGCACCGCCGGGTCGATCACGCTGATGCAGGAGCAGCTTGACGGCGCCGGGGACGGCAAAACGGCGCGGCAGCGGGTCTGCTATTTCGGGCTCTACAGCCCGTTCGTCTATTCGGACGGCACCCTGCTGCCCTGCTGCAACGCGGCCATGCCGGCCCTGGACAGCGAAAGCTGCATGAAGGCCATGAGCATGGGCAATGTGTTCGAAAGCGGGTTCAACGCGGTGTGGCACGGCGACAAGGCCCGTCAGGTGCGGCGCTCCGTGCTCGAAAACCGGGAGCGCTTCGCCTACTGCAGCCGCTGCCTGTACGATGAGAGCGGCCTTCTGGGCTGGCCACGGCGTCTGAGCCGTCTGCTCTACCGCGGCTGAGCGGCCGCGATGTGAACCTGGCAAGATTATTTTTTCCCTGAATCGGTTTCAGGACAGGAACGTTTTACTGTCTCCCTGGAGAGAAAAGCTTGAGCGCTGACGGCAAGAGCAAAACCGGCGGAGTGATCAAGCACGGCACGGTGCTGCTGGTGGCCACGGTGATCACCGGGCTGAGCAACACCCTGTTCAACATCCTGATGGGACGCATGCTGCCGCGCGAGGAGTACGGCGACTATTTCGGCCTGATCTCGCTGTACATGATCCTGGCCCTGCCGCTGAACGCGGTGCAGGTGGTCACGGCGCGCTACGTCTCCTCCCTGGACAGCCGGCGCCTTCTGGGCCAGGTCTCGGTGCTGCTGCGCCGCTCGGTGCTCAAGCTGGGCCTCGTGGCCGCGGCCCTGATGGCCGCGTTCCTGGTGCTGGGGCCGTTCCTGCGCGACTACCTGAACATCCGCAGCCTGGGCGCGGTCTATGTGACCGGCCTGGCGGTGAGCCTGTGCGTGCTGAGCTACGTGTTCTGGGGCGCGCTGCAGGGGTTCCAGTATTTCTACCACTACAGCGCCAACCAGGTGCTGTCCACCGCGGTCAAGCTGGGCAGCGGGGTGCTGCTGGTCTGGATGGGCTTCCAGGTGGCCGGGGCGCTGGGCTCGCTGGTGCTGTGCAACGTCGCGGTGATAGTGATGGCGATGTTCCCGCTCAACGTGATGATTTTCAAGCTCTCCGGCGGCGACTCCAATGTTGACAGCCGTCCGCACTACCGCTTTTTCTGGCCCGTGCTCATCTCGCTGCTCGGGTTCGCCGTGTTCACCTATGCGGACGCCATCGCGGTCAAGCACTTTTTCGGCCGGGCCGAGGCCGGCGAGTACGGGTTCGCCCAGGTGGTGGGCAAGGCGTTCCTGTTCGCCCCGTTAGCCATAAGCACGGCGCTGTTCCCCAAGGTCAGCCGCCTGACCGCCTCGCGCGAGCGCGGCTCGCTGCAGCTTCTGAACATGGCCCTGCTCTACTGCCTGTTGCTCTGCGCCTGCGGGGTGGTGGCCTGCATGAGTTTCCCGCACCTGATCCTGCGCATCCTGTTCCCGGAGGGCAGCGACCTGGCCGCCTCGCTGGTGCGCATTTTCGGCCTGGGGATGACCCCGGTGGCGCTGCTCAACATCCAGATCAATTTCCTGCTCGCGCGCGGGCGCAGCGGGTTCCTCTACCTGTTCCTGCCGCTGGCCGTGGCCTACGCCGTGGCCCTTCAGCTCTACCACCCGAGCCTGACCGCTGTGATCTGGGTCATGAGCGCTTTCGGGGTGCTCTCTTTCCTCTGCCTGTACGCCAGCGTGGTCTGGGGCGAGCTGCGCCGTCACCGCCGCCCGTCGCTGGGTTTCACCCGGGAGCGGGGGGAGGCCCTGGATGACTGAGAGCAGGGACAACGGCAACAGGGCCGGGGTGAAACTGTCGGTCATCATGCCGGCCTACAACGAGGGTGAGCGCATCCGCGCCAACCTGCATGAGGCCTCGTCCAGCCTGGTTGCGCTGGGAGTGCCGTTCGAGATAATCGTGGTGGATGACGGGAGCGCGGACGACACCCTGGAGGAGGCCCGCGCCGCCGCGGCGGCGGACAGCCACATCCGGGTGGCCCGCAACGTCCACAACCAGGGCAAGGGCTGGGCGCTCAAGACCGGGTTCAACCGCGCCCGCGGTGAGGTGGTGGCTTTCCTGGACGCCGACCTCGACATCGCCCCGGCCCAGCTGGGCAACCTCTGGGACAAGCTGCACCGCGAGGGCGCGGATGTGGTGATCGGCTCCAAGTTCCACCCGGATTCGAAAATCGACTACCCGCTCTGGCGGCGCCTGTTCTCGCTCTGCTATTTCCTGTTCATCAAGGTGCTGTTCGGCCTGCCGCTCAAGGACACCCAGACCGGGATAAAGCTCTACCGCCGCGGCGTGCTGGCCGAGGTGTTCCCTCACGTGCTGGTCAAAAAATTCGCTTTCGACATCGAGCTGCTGGCCATCGCGCATTACAAGGGCTTCCGCATCTCCGAGGTGCCGGTGGTGATCGATTTCCGACGCCGCATGCGCTGGGGGCGGATCGGCCTGCGCGACATCCTCAACATCCTGGTCGACACGCTTTCAATCTTTTACCGCATGAAAATTGTCGGCTATTATGACCGTCGGCTGCCGCGGCTGAGCGAGCTGCCCCCGGTCTCGATCGTGATCGCGGTGGGGCCGTTCAACGGCTACCTGGTCGAGTCGCTGGAGGCCTGTCTGGAGCTGGACTACCCGGATTTCGAGGTGCTGGTGTTCCCGGACGAGCCGTTCGAATGGGATGACCCGCGCGTGAAGGTGATCCCCACCGGCAAGCAGCCGCCCAGCTACAAGCGCGACCTGGCCCTGGAGCACGCCCGGGGTGAGATACTGGCGTTCCTGGACGATGACGCCTACCCGGTGACCGACTGGCTGACCAGCGCGGTGCGCAATTTCAGCCGCGCGGAGGTGGCCGCGGTGGGCGGCCCGGCGGTCACTCCGCCCTCGGATGACCTGCGCCGTCAGGCCAGCGGCGAAATCTACGCCTCCCCGCTGGTGGGCGGCAGCTACAACTACCGCTACATCCAGGGCATGTACCGCGAGGTGGAGGATTACCCCACCTGCAACCTCTTGGTGCGCAAGGAGGTGTTCAGCCGGGTGGGCGGTTTCGATACTCAGTATTGGCCGGGCGAGGACACCGTGTTCTGCCTGAAAGTCGTGCGGGACCTGGGGCTCAGGATCGCCTACGAGCCGGACGCCATAGTCTACCACCACCGCCGTCAGGTCTACGCCGGGCACTTGCGCCAGATACGAAGCTACGCCCTGCACCGGGGTTATTTCGTGAAAAAATTCCCGGAGACCAGCCGCAAGCCGGCCTATTTCATGCCCTCGCTCCTGGCCCTGGGCCTCACGTTCGGCTGGGCCGCCGCGTTTGTCTGGAGGCCGCTGGGCTGGGCCTATCTGGCCACGGCCGGGCTGTATTTCGCGGTGGCGCTGCTCTCGGCCTGCCTCAGTTTCAACCCCCGCATGATCTGGTACGTGTTCAGCGGGATCGTGGCCTCGCACCTGACCTACGGCTTCTGGTTCATGCGTGGGCTGCTTTCGCGTGACCTGGGCTATCCCGGCCGTCGCGGCGAGGCCGCTCCCCCGGCGGCGTCAGAGGGCGGAAAGTGAGCGCCGCGGCCGACAGGGCGGGAGGCGTCCTGCCGCGGGTGAGTTTCGTCATCCCGACCCTCAACTCGGCCTCCGTGCTGGGTCTATGCCTGGAGAGCATCCGGGCGCAGGACTATCCGCGTGAGCGGGTCGAGATCGTGGTGGCGGATGCCGGCTCGACCGACAGCACCCGCGATCTGGCCGCGCGCTATGGAGTAGACCGGATCGTCGATAACCCCCTGCGCACAGGCGAGGCCGGCAAGGCCGCCGGGTTCGCCGCCGCAACGGGTGAGATCATCGCCCTGGTGGACAGCGACAATATCCTGCCCGGCCCCGACTGGCTGCGGCGCATGGTCGCCCCGTTCGAGGACCCGCTGGTAACGGGCAGCGAGCCGCTCTGGTACGAGCATCGCCCGGGCGACCCCCTGGTAACCCGCTACTGCGCCCTGACCGGGGTGAACGACCCGCTGGTCAGTTTCCTGGGCAACTACGACCGTCTGAACTACCTCACCGGGCGCTGGACCGGCCTGACCGTGCCCACCGAGGAGCGGGAGGGCTGGCTGCGGGTCCGTCTGCAGCCCCAGGCGATTCCCACCATGGGGGCCAACGGTTTCATGGTGCGTGCCGAGGCCCTGCGCAACACCCAGTGGAGCCCCTACCTGGCCGACATTGACACGGTCTGGGACCTGGTGAGCCAGGGCCTGGACACTTTCGCCAAGGTGCGCGTGGGGATCGTGCACCTCTACTGCCCCGACATCCGCACGTTCGCGCGCAAGCAGACCCGCCGCATCCGCGACTATACCTATTTCAGCAGCCAGGGCCTGCGCCGCTACCCCTGGAAGCGCCGCCTGGGGCCGCACCTGGTACGGTTCGTGCTGTACTGCGTGTGCGTTGTCCCGCTGCTCTGGCAGGCCGCGCGCGGCTGGCTGCGCAAGCCCGATGTGGCCTGGTTTTTTCATCCGTTAGCCTGCTGGATCACGCTCTGGGTCTACGCCAGCGGGGTGGTGCGGGCGCGTTTCGTGCGCCGCGAGATGGACCGCAGCACCTGGAAACAATAGGGGAGGGCCGCGCCGTGGGGTTCTGCTGGAATATCCTCCAGAGTGTCCGCCCGCGCCAGTGGAGCAAGAACCTGCTGGTGTTCGCCGGGCTGGTGTTCGCCGAGAAACTGGGCGACCCGGAGCGTGTGCTCGAAAGCCTGCTCGCTTTCTGCGCTTTCTGCGCCTTCTCCGCCTCGGTCTACCTGCTGAACGATATCCTGGACCGCGAGCGCGACCGTCTGCACCCGGTCAAATGTAAGCGTCCCCTGGCCGCTGGACGGCTCAGTGTGAGCGCGGCGGCCTGGAGCGCATCGGCCCTGGCCCTGGCCGGGCTGCTGATCGCTCTCAGCCTGGGACCGGCCTTTGTCGCGGTGAGCGTGGCCTACCTGCTCCTGACCGGCCTCTATTCCTGGCGCCTCAAGCGGGTGGTGCTCCTGGACGTGATGCTGGTGGCGGCCGGGTTCGTGCTGCGGGTCCTGGGCGGCACCGTGGCCATCGCGGTCGAGACCAGCCACTGGATCATCCTTTGCACTTTCCTGCTCAGCCTGTTCCTTGGTTTCGCCAAGCGCCGTCACGAGCTGACCCTGCTGGAGGGGGAGGCCGATTCGCACCGCGCCGTGCTGGTCCATTACAGCCCCTATTTCCTGGACCAGATGATCTCAATTGTCACCACCAGCACCCTTCTGTGCTACATCCTCTACACCCTGAGCCCGGAAACCGTGGCGCATGTCGGCTCGACCCATCTCGTCTACACCGTGCCGTTTGTGATTTACGGCATATTCCGTTATCTTTACCTGATTCATCAAAAGCGCGGCGGAGGCGACCCGACGCTCCTGCTGTTCGCCGACCGCTCGTTGCTGCTGGATGTGGCGGCCTGGCTGGCCGCCGCGCTGGTGGTCCTGTACCTGTAATTGTTGCGACGGAGACGCGAACGGATGAAAGCCAGAGTGGCAGTGCTCAAGACCACGCCGGCCACGGTGCTGGAGGATTACGACCGTCTGGCCGGCCTGGCCGGGTTGGACGAGGCCCTGGACAAAAGAGCCCAGACCATCCTCAAGGACAACATCTCCTGGCATTTCGCCTATCCGGGGGCCAACACCACCCCCTGGCAGCTCGAGGGCTCGATCCAGGCGTTGCGTGGGCGCGGCTACGAGGACCTGGTGGCCGTGCAGAACGACACCGTGGTCACCGATGCGTTCAAGGGCGAGCGTCTGAACCGCTACGTCGACATTTTCCGGCGCTACGGCGTGCCGGTGCGCTACAATTTCCTGCCCGAGGACATGAAATGGGTCACCTACCGTCCCAAGGGCCGCCTGCGGGTGCTGGATAAGATTTTCCCGGAGGGGATCAGCCTGCCGGAGGACTTTTTCGGCCGGAACGTGGTGCACCTGCCCACGGTGAAGACCCATATCTACACCACCACCACCGGGGCGATGAAGAACGCGTTCGGCGGGCTTCTCAACCGTCGCCGCCACTACACCCACAGTGTGATCCACGAGACCCTGGTCGACCTGCTGCGTATCCAGAAAGAGATACACTCGGGGATATTCGCTTTCACGGACGGCACCACCTGCGGCAACGGCCCCGGGCCGCGCACCATGACCCCGGTGATCGGCAACTACATCCTGGCCTCCTCCGACTGCACGGCCCTGGATGCGGTCTCGAGCCGCCTGATGGGGTTCGATCCCCTGAAGATCGACTACATCCGTCTGGCCCACGAGGAGGGCCTCGGGGTGGGCGACCCGCGTCAGATTGAGCTGGTGGGCGAGGATATCAGCGGCGTGAACCTGCGGTTCAGCGTGGGCGACAACATGGCGAGCCGCGTGGGCGACCTGTTCTGGTTCAGCCCGTTAAAAGTATTCCAGCGCATGCTGTTCCACACGCCGCTGGTCTATATATTTGTTTTCGGCTCGGCTTTCTACCACGACCGCATCTGGTTCCCGGTCTGGGGCAAGAGGCGGGTGCGCGCCTGGGCCCATACGCCTTGGGGCGAGCTTTTCGAAAGCTATGGCCGGAAGGTGAAAGAGTAACCGGCTGTCGGCGGGTGGGTGCGGACAGAACCACAGTCCGGCCCGGGCGCGCGGGCGGCCTCTACATAGAGGAGTCGAGCGCATGCCCGATCCGGCCGCGCGGCGCTGTCCGGTCTGCGACAGTGCGGGGGGACGGTTGATCGCCGCCGATCACGCTGTCCCGGGAAACGTTTACCTGCGCTGCGAGGCTTGCGGCGCGGGCTATTGCGGGAACGATTTTTCCGCTGAGGACGTGCAGAAGTTCTACGATGATTTCTACGCCAGCGCCGGCTCGATCGGGCAGAGGCAGTGGGAGCGCAAGTCCCGCCATCTGCTGGGCGTGGCGGGACTGTTCCTGCGGAGCCTGGCGCGGTTCAAGCCCGCGGGACGCCTGCTGGACATCGGCTGCGGACGGGGTGAGTTGATCCACGTGGCCGCCGGCACCGGACGGTATCTCTGCACCGGGGTCGATATCTCGGCCCAAGCGGCGGCAGAGGCCCGGGCGCGTTTCGGCCTGGAGATAGTGACCGCCCCGTTCGAGGCCGGGCTTTTTGACGGTCGCAAGTTCGATGTGATCTACCTGCGCCACGTGGTCGAGCATATCCACCAGTTGAAAAGCTTTGTCCGTGACATCGCGGCGGTCTGCACCCCGGAGGCGGTGGTGGCGGTGCACGTGCCCAACGACGCCAGTTTCACCAACGCGGCCAAGCGGGTGCTCTACCGCACGGGCGCGATCCGTGAATGCGGCGCGCTCAACTACCCGTACCACGTGACCGGGTTCACCCCCGAATCGCTGGAACTGCTGTTCGAGCGGGCCGGGTTCCGGACCCTGTCCACCCGGACCCTGTCGAAACTCAACCCGATGTACGATTTCTGCACCACCCGGCTGGACTACCCGATGCTGCCGCTGAGCCTTCTGGACAGCCTGCCCGGCCGGGGCAACTCGATCATTTCCCATTTCGGCTGGCCGGGCTGAGACTCGTTTTCCGTGCGGCCCGTTCAAGGAGAAAGATGAAACGCTGGCTCGACATGGTGCTTTCCCATGCGGGATTGTCACGTCTGCTGCAGAAAACCTATGTCACGGTCTCGAAACGGCTCTACACGCTGCCGCCGGTCAATTTTGTCCTCTACCTGACCTACAACTGCAACTGGCGCTGCCAGATGTGTTTCCACCACAACGGGACATTCCACGAGCGCGCCGCGGCCGAGATCGTGCGTCGCCGGGGCGAGGAGCTGTCGCTGGAGGAGTTCAAGCGGATAATCCGCGAGCTCAAGGCCCTGGGGGTGAAAAGCCTCCCGCTGCACGGCGGCGAGCCGCTGCTGGCGAAGAATTTCACCGGGATCGTGCGCTACGCCGCCTCGCTGGGCCTGCGCCTGTCGATGGTCTCGAACCTGTCGTTCTGGGACGAGGAGAAAATGCGGGCCGCGGCCGAATGCCTCTCCGAGGTGGCGGTCTCGATCCACGGCCCGGCCGCGGTGCACGATTCGGTCGTGGGCCGTCCCGGGAGCCTGGTCACGCAGACCGAAAACCTTCTGCGCCTCAAGGCTCTGGCGGACGGCATCCCGGGCTCGAACCTGCGCCTCGGGGCGACCATGGTCATCTCGGCGCTCAACCAGGACACTATCGCCGAGACGATCCAACTGTCGCGCAACCTGCCGCTCAGCTATTTCAACCTCGGGCTGACCACTTTCACCACCCCGGAAACAGAGGAGCAGGTCTACAGCCTGTCCGGGGTGGAGCGGCGCGGCTCGGAGCTGGGCTGCAGCCGTCTGGAGCCGCGGGTCCTGGCGGTGGACGGCGGCCGGATATTCGCCCAGATGCAGGAGCTTAAAAAGCTTCAACCGGAGCTTCCGTTCCCGGTCAATTTCCTCGACCGTTTCGGCAGCGAGGAACAGTGGAACCGCTATTTCAACGACCTGCATTTCAAGCGCGCGCATTCGGAATGCCTGTATCCCTGGCTCTCCGGGGTGATCACCAGCTACGGCGAGGTCTATCCCTGCATCCAGCTCAGTTTCCTGAGCTGGCAGGTGGGAGATGTCCGCCGCCAGGGGCTGCGCGAGATCTGGTACGGCCCGGAGTACCGGCGGTTCCGCAAACTGTTCCGTCAGGTCGGCCTGCTGGACATTTGCCACAAGTGCTGTTCCACCGATTGAGCGGCCGAACCGACGCCGCAGGGAATCAGGGGAGCCGATGAGCAAAAAGAACAAGAGCGCCGCCCAGCCGGGACGGCCCGCGGCCACAGCGCCAAAAGCCGGGCCGGACCTGTCCAGTGAGCTGCCGTCCTTTGACCGGCGTTTCGGTCCCTCCGGGGCCGTGCTGACGCTGGCCCTGGCCGCGCTGGCCTGGACCTTGCCTCTGGTCCTTTCCCTGGGCGACCATGTCCTGGGAGTGTACAAGGACTACTACGGCGACATTTTCTCCGGTATCTGGGAGTTCTGGTCGGCCAAGGCCCAGTTGGTGGATGCCCACGCCTCGCCGTTCCGCTTCGACATGCTGGCCGGGCCGTACTCGGCGGTCTGGATTTCCTGGCTGGCCGCGCACAAGTATCCGGCTCTGCTGGCGCCCGTGACCGCGCTCGTGGGCCCGGTGCGGATGCTCAACCTGTTCGTGATCGGCAACCTGGTGCTGACCGGGTTCTGCATGTACCTGCTGGTCGGCCGCCTGACCGGCTCCCGCCTGGCCGGTGTGATCTCGGGGGCGTTCCTGGCGTTCTGCCCCTATTCCTACGCCCGCAGCATCATACACCTCGACCTGGCTACCCTGGGACCGCTGGCGCTGCTGCTGTACTGTGTCCTGCTGTTCGACAAGCGGCCGGGCCTTAAGACCGGGTTATGGGTGGTCCTCAGTCTGGTGCTGTTCCACGTCCTGTGCAGCGTCTACTACTACATCTACATCCCGCTGGTGTTCGGCAGCTACCTGCTGGTGAGCTTCGTGAACACTTTCGTGTACGACATCCGCGCCGGACGGCGGATCGCCGGGGGGCTGAGCCGGATCAGCCGCGGGCAGTGGCTGGCCGCCGGGGCGGTGGCCGTGGTCCTGATCGCGGCGGGCGTGTACGTGTACGTGGCCTATCTGGGACCGCTGTCACGCGTGGAAGTGCGCCCCCTGCTCTGGCAGGAGCGGTTCAAGCTGAGCTGGGCCAACTACCTGTTCCCGGGTGTGGACCACCCGCTGTTCGGCGAGCTGGCCCGCAACATTGTGACCATCCGCCGCAACGTGACCGAATCGACCGCCTACCTGGGCTGGGCGCCCCTGCTGCTGGCCCTCTGGGGGCTGCGCCGCTGGTGGCGGCGTCCCGAGACCTGGTGGATACTGCTTCCCGGGCTGGCCGGCCTGGTGCTCTCCCTGGGGCCCTACCTCGACCTGGGCGGGCTCAAGCTGCCGCTGCCCTCGATCCTGCTGCACAAGTTCGCCCCGTTCATCCGCTGTATCGGACGCTACAGCGTGTTCCTGCAGGTCTCGCTGGCGGCCCTGGCCGGGATGGGCCTGTCCGAACTGATACGGCGGAAAGGCCGCGAAAAGCTTTTCCCGCTGCTTCTGGGTGGCATCCTGCTCGTTGCCACGGTCGAGTACCTGCACCCGGCCGGGACCACCCGGGTGGCCGACAGCCCGGCCGCGGGCGGCCCGCTCTACACGGCCCTGGCCGCGCTGCCAGACAGCGCCGAGGTGATCGAGTACCCCACCTGTGCCTCCACCGGGCTGGCTTTCACCGATTACCTGTATTTCCAGACCCTGCACCACCGCGACCTGTTCAACCGGCATTTCGAGACCAACACCATCCCGACGGACTACTTGCCGTTCTGGCAGGATATCGACTATCCCGGCTCTCTGAGCGACCCGAACAACGTGGCCCTGCTGCGCTATTTCGGGGTCGAATGGCTGGCGTTCCACAAGCGGGACGAGGTGAACCCGCCCTCGCTGCCCCTGCCCGACATGCAGGGCGTGGAGGGCCTGACCCTGGAGAAGGATTTCGGCGCGGAGCGCCTCTACCGCGTCACAGCCGCGCCTGCCACGGTAATGCTTTCTTTCCAGACCATACCCTATTATAATTACCTCGAAGTCCAGCGCAGCCAGCCGGATGAGGGTTTCATGGCCCCGAACGTGCTGGGGGCCGAGGGCAGCCGCGCGGGCTGGCGGATCATGACCGCCGCCGCCGGGCTGACCGTGCGTTCCCTGAGTGACAGCCCGCAGAAAGTGGCCCTGCGCGCCCGGGCGGTCTCGTTCCAGCAGGAGCGGACCCTGCGGGTCAAGGATGGGGACAATCTTCTCAGCACGGTGACCGTGGGCGTGCAGCCCGGACCGGTTACCCTGGCCGAGCTGGAGCTGGCCCCGCGCCAGGTTCTCGAGTTGAAACTCGACACTCCGGATGGGGTAAACCAGATTAACACCGCCGACGGCACGATGTCCGTGTCGCTGGCTCTCAGCGCGGTGCGGGTGGATATCCTTCAGTAGAGAAACGAACGCGAGAGGCGCCATGGATTCAGCCCCGCAGAGCCGTCCGGATGTGACAGTCCTGGTCCCGGCCTACAACGAGCTGGAGAATATCCCCGAACTGGTGCGGGTGCTGGGCGCGATGTTCGACCGCCACGGCCTGCGCGGGCAGATCGTGCTGGTGGACGACGGCAGCACGGACGGCACCTGGGAGGCGGCGCTGCACTGCGCCGAGACCGAGCCGCGCCTGACCGTGCTGCGCCACCGCACCAATTTCGGCAAGACCGAGGCCATGCTGACCGGCGCCGAGGCGGCCGGCGGCGAGGTGATCGTGCTGTACGACGCCGACATGCAGCACGCGCCGGAGGACATCGCGCGCTTCGTGGAAAAGATGCGCCAGGGCTATGACATGGTCTGCGGCCGCAAGGTGGGGCACTATACGAAGCGGTTTGTCTCCTCGATCTACAACCGCCTGTCGCAGATGCTGTTCAAGGTGCCGGTGCACGACCTCAACTCGATGAAAGCTTTCCGCCGCGAGGTGATCGAGGCCGTGCACCTGCGTCACGACTGGCACCGCTTTTTCGCGGTCTTCGCCCATAACCAGGGCTTCCGTCTGGGCGAGATCGATATCGAGCTGCTGCCGCGCCGTCACGGCCAGGCCAAGTATTCCGGGCACTGGCGCGTGATGATCGGCCTGCTGGACCTGCTGAGCGTGAAAATGATGCTGGGTTTCGGCAAAAAGCCGATGACCCTGTTCGGCACGGCAGGGCTGGGCCTTCTGTTCTGCGGGTTTGTCACCGGCCTGGTGGCCCTGTACTACCGGATCGTGTTGCTGCATGGCTACCGGCCGCTGCTCTACCTGGTGATACTGTTCGTGCTGGCTGGGGTGCTGCTGTTCAGCCTGGGTTTTCTGACCGAGCTGATCGGCCAGCTCCTGGAGCGCCTGGAACGTATCGAGCAGCGTCAGCGGCGCCCGCGTGAATGAGTGCGCTGCGGTGTGACAGCTCCGCAGCGGCAACTCGATTGTTCTTACATTCGGCTTAGAAGGGGCGCTATGCGCCGTGCCCCTGCGGTTTTCCTCTCCCAAAGCTGTCCCGGCGGTTCTATTTCTTACTTGTAGGGGTTGATTTCGAACCTTCCCCCGTAGTATCTCGGGATAACCTCACGGAGATGATGTGGCTACACATAAACAGCAAACCCCGGACGCCCATCCCGCGGTATCTTCGTCCCGTCTGACGGGCTGGGCCGGGCGCAATCGCCGCAACGTGCTGTATGTTTCCCTGCTGGCCAACCTTGTCCTCTGTCTCTTTCTGTTCGACCCCAAGCCGCACACCGGCGGAGACAACGCCAGCTACATCATCCTGGCCCAGAGCATCCTGCACCCGGGGGACGGCTACACGCAGCATATCGGGCCGGGGCCGGTGGTGCCCCACACCCAGTACCCGTTCGGCTATCCGCTCCTGCTGGCCCCGCTGGTGGCCCTGGCCGGAGTGAATTTTGTCGTCCTCAAGTTACTGTCGGTGGCCTTTTCGCTGCTCTCGGTCTTCCTGTTCCACCGGATCATGAAATGCAACACAACGCCGGTGATCGCGGCCGCGGCCACGTTATGTTTCGCGCTCAACCCGGTCCTGGTGGATTTCTCGCACTGGGTGTTGAGCGAGGAGGCTTTCCTCTGTTTCAGCCTGCTGGCCCTGTATTTCCTGACCGAGGCCACCCGTGGCGGGGGCGAGGTCAGGTTCGGACGGACTTTCTGGCTGGCGGTAGTCTGCCTGGCGTTCACCGCCCACATCCGCTCGATCGGGGTGGCTTTCGTGGGCGGCGGCATGCTCTATTTCATGGTGCGGCGCCAGTGGAAAGCCCTGGCCGTGTTCTTCCTGGCCGTGGCCGCGCTGATGGCGCCCTGGACCATCCGCAACCACCTGGTCAGCACCGAGAACTCGGCCGTGGCCAGCGCTTTCATGATGATAGACCCCTACAAGCCCGAGCTGGGCACGATCACTGCGGCCGACCTGGCCAGAAGGATCATGCACAACATCTCGACTTACGGCGGGTTCGATTCGGCCCGAGTGGTGCTCGGCTCGGAAAGCCTGTGGGCCCTGTCCGTGCCGGCTGTCTTTTTGGCGGTTGTGGTGAGCCTGCTGGTGGTGACCGGCCTTCTCGGCAGGATCGTCAAGCACGGGATGGGCCTGCTGGAGGCGTATTTCAGCTTCTTTCTCTGTATTGTGCTGGTCTGGCCGGATGCCTGGAGCGACGTGCGATTCATCATGCCGCTCATCCCGCTGATGCTGTTCTACCTGGCCACGGCCGTGGAACTGATCGTGGGCCTGGTCCGTCCATGGCGCAAGCGGGCCACGGTCGCGGCGGCCGTGGCGCTGCTGGCGGTGGCGGCGCTGTCGCTGAGCGCCCAGGTCGTGCGGATTCCTTTCAACCTGCGCATGCTGACAGCCTGGAGCTCCGGGAACCGCTACGCCGGCTATCCCCCCAACTGGCGGCGTTTCTTCGAGGCCGCCGACTGGATTCGCGACAACACCCCGGCCACGGCGGTCGTGTCATCGCGCAAGCCGCGCCTGGTTTACCTCTGGAGTAACCGCAGGGTGGTGGGCTACCCGTTCACCACCGACACCGAGGCCGTGATGGCCGAGGTCACGCAGGCCGACTATGTCATTCTGGACAATGTGAGCGGCACCACCGATCGCTATCTGATACCGGCGCTGAAGAAACATCAGAATCAATTCAAGATCGTCCACCGCACCGCCGCCCCTCCTACCTGGGTGCTGGAGGTGCTCAAGTGAAAGTGCTGTTCATCGTCACCTCGTTCCCACGCTCGGAGGCTGACATCATCACCCCCTGGATGGTCGAGAATATCCAGCGCCTGCGCGAAAAAGGGGTGGAGGTGACGGTCTACACCTGCGCCAGCCGCGGCCTGGGCGACCAGGTGGTGCACGGGATCCAGGTGCGGCGGTTCCGCTACTGCCTGCGCCGCTGGGAGCTGCTCTCGCACGATGAGACCATCCCGGAGCAGATACGCAAGAACAAGCTCTTCCTCCTGCTGGTGTTTCCTTATCTGCTGTTCGGCGTAATCGGCCTGCGGCGTGTGCTGCGCCAGGAAAAGTTCGACCTGATTCACGTGCACTGGCCGTTCCCGCTGGGCGTGTTCGGCTGGTTCGCCCGTCGCTGGTCGGGCCGTCCGCTGGTGACCCAGTTCTACGGGGTGGAGCTGCGCTGGGTCCGCACCAAGATGAAAGCGTTCCTGCCGTTTCTGCGCAGCGTGATCCGCGGCAGCGATATGGTGAGCGCTATCAGCTCGCACACCGCGGCCGAGATCGAGGCGGTCTGCCCGGGCACGCGCGTGGAGCTGGTGCCCTACGGCTCGCCGGTGCCGCCGCCGCGGGAGTGCCCGCCGCCCGAGGGCGGGCCGGGCCGGGAGCGGCGGGTGCTGTTTGTCGGCCGGCTGGTGGAGCGCAAGGGGGTGGAGTTCCTGGTGCGGGCGCTGGAAGTGATCGAGACCCCGTTCCCGGTGCGCCTGGACATCGTGGGCAGCGGCCCGGAGTCCGGGGCCCTGGCCGAGTTGACCGCGGAGCTGGGGTTGCAGGACAGGGTGTTCCTGGCCGGACGGGTCTCGAACGAGGAGTTGTTGCGCTACTACGCCGCCTGCGACTGTTTTGTCCTGCCCGCCATCGTGGACCACAAGGGCGACACCGAGGGACTGGGCGTGGTGCTGATCGAGGCCCTCTGCTACCGCAAGCCGGTGGTGGCGAGCCGTCTGGGCGGGATAGTGGACATCATCAAGGATGGGCGCACCGGGTTGCTGGTGCCGGAGAAAGACCCGGCCGCACTGGCCGCTGCGCTGCGCCGCGTGTTGACCGACGAGGCCCTGGCCGCGCGCCTGGGAGCGGACGGTTACGCGTTCGCGCAGGAGTATTTCGACCCGGGACGTATCGCCGGGCGCTGGGCCGAGCTTTACAACCGGCTGGCCGGGCGCGGCTCAAAGCGTTAGCCGGCCTCACTTTTCCCCACGCCGCCCGACCCGCTGCGCGGGTTTTTTGCTTTCACGGTCAGTGCGGATTGCTTATATTCCGGGCCGGATGTACCGGGGAAGACGAGACTGAGTCACCTTTCCGTTCCCGCGGTGGTGCGGGGACGGGCACACCACAGGGAAAGATGCGCAGATGAAAAAAGCCCTGATCACCGGAATCACCGGCCAGGATGGCTCCTACCTGGCCGAGCTGCTGCTGGAAAAAGGCTACGAGGTGCACGGTATCGTACGGCGCGTGGCCCTGGAGGACCCTGACCACCGGATGTGGCGCATTCGCCATATCCTGGACGAGTTGCAGCTCCACAGCGCCTCGCTGGAGAGTTTCCCCAGCCTTTTTAAAGTAGTGCAGAAAATCGTGCCGGATGAGTGCTACCACCTGGCCGCCCAGAGCTTTGTCTCCTACTCGTTCGAGGACGAGTTCTCCACGTTCAACACCAACATAAACGGCACCCATTATATCCTGGCCTGCGTGCGCGAGTTGGCCCCGCACTGCCGTTTCTATTTCGCCGGGTCGAGCGAGATGTTCGGCAAGGTGCGCGAGGTGCCGCAGACCGAGGCCACGCCGTTCCACCCGCGCTCGCCCTACGGGATCACCAAGGTGGTGGGTTTCGAGCTGACCCGCAACTACCGCGAAGCCTACGGTCTGCACGGCTCCACGGGGATCCTGTTCAACCACGAGTCTCCGCGGCGCGGCTTCGAGTTTGTCACGCGCAAGGTCACGCACAACGTGGCCAAGATCAAGCTGGGCCTGGAGCGCGAGGTGCGCCTGGGCAACCTGGAGGCCAAGCGCGACTGGGGCCACGCCCGCGAGTACGTGCGCGCCATGTGGCAGATGCTGCAGCAGGACAAGCCGGATGACTACGTGGTCGCCACCGGCGAGACCCACTCCGTGCGCGACCTGGTGGAAACGGCGTTCGCCGCGGCCGGCCTCGACTGGCGCGAGTACGTGAAAGTGGATGAGACCTTTTTCCGCCCGGCCGAGGTGGACCTGTTGATCGGCCGGACAGACAAGGCGAAGAAAGTCTTAGGCTGGAACCATTCGGTCAGTTTCGACCAGTTGGTGCGCGAGATGGTCGAGACCGACCTGGAACTGGTCGAGCGGCAGTTGAAAAAGGGTTGAGACGGGTTTTGCTTCCCCTTTGGGAAAGAGGGGAATCGATACCGCGAACGGATATAAAATGACGCCTCGGCGGCACGCATGAATGTCCTGTACATCACCACGTTGTTCCCGCGCCACGACCAGGATGTGCTCAATCCCTGGATGATCGAGACTGTCCTGCGCCTCAAGGCGCGGGGGGTGAATGTGACGGTCTACGTCCCCGCCTGGCGCGGCCTGGGAGACCACGTCTACCGGGGCATCCCGGTGCGGCGGTTCCGCTATTTTCCAAAGCGCTGGGAGGTCCTGTCGCACGATGAGACCGTGCCGGACCAGCTCCGCCGCAACAAGCTTTTTGCCGTGCCGGTGGCGTTCTACCTTCTGTTCGGCGTGCTGGGCCTGCCCCGTGTGCTGCGCGAGCGCAAGTACGACCTGATCCACGTGCACTGGCCGTTCCCGCACGGGCTGTTCGGCTGGTTCGCCGGGCGTTGGTCCGGGGCGCCGGTGGTGAGCCAGTTCCACGGGGTGGAGCTGCGCTGGGTTACCCGCAAGCTGAAACCGTTCGTGCCGTTCCTGCGCGCGGTGCTGCGCGGCAGCCGTCTGGTGATCGCCAACAGCTCCGACACGCGCGCCGAGATCGAGCGCCTGGGCACAGGCTGCCGGGTGGAGGTGGTGCCATACGGTTCGCCGGTGCCCGATCCGGGCGACACTCCGCTTCCGCCCGCGGACAGCTCGCGGCCGCGGCGGCTGCTGTTCGTGGGCCGTCTGGTGGAGCGCAAGGGGGTGGAATACCTTATCCGCGCCCTGCCGCTTCTGGACAGCCTGCCCTGGCCGGTGCACCTGGACATCGTGGGCTCCGGGCCGCTGGAGGAGCCTTTGCGCTCCCTGGTGCGCGAACTTGGCCTGGAGGGCCGGGTACGCTTGGCCGGACGGGTGCCCAACGAGGGCCTGAAAGATTTCTACTCCGCCTGCGACTGCTTTGTCCTGCCCGCGATAATCGACTCGCGCGGCGACACCGAGGGCCTGGGCGTGGTGCTGATCGAGGCCCTCACGTTCCGCCGCCCGGTGGTGGCCTGCGGTCTGGGCGGGATAGTGGACGTGATCAAGCCCGAACGCACCGGGCTGCTGGTCCCTGAAAAGGACCCGGTCGCCCTGGCCGCGGCTGTCACCCGCGTGCTGACCGACCGCGAGTTGGCCCGCAGCCTGGGCGAGACCGGCAGCGCTTTCGTGCGCGAATATTTCAACTGGGACCGTATCCTGGACCGCACGGTGGAGCTGTACCGCGAGGCCGTGCAGACAGCCTGAATAGTTTTTGCCGCACCCCAACCCTATGCGCCGCGAGGCCCCCTACCATGACACAGAGAAAAAGCAAAGCCGCCGCAGCGCCGTCCGCGCAAGCAGGCGCTGTCGCGGGCGAGGGCGCGCCCGGGCGGCCCTGGCAGTTCGTACTGGCCCTGGCCGGGTTCCTGCTGGTCACCCTGGTGATCTATTTCCGCGAGTTCATATTCAATTCCGGCTGGATGCTCTACGGCTCGGACATGATCACCCAGGGTTTCCAGACCCGCAAGCTGGGGGTGGATGCCGTGGCCGCGGGCCAGGGCATCCCGCTCTGGAACCCTCTCTCCTACTGCGGCCTGCCCTACGTGGGCGGACTGCCCGGCCCGATGTTTTTCCCGACCAGCATTCTGTATTATATCATGCCCCTGGAGCGGGCTATCGGCTGGAGCATCCTGCTGATGATGCTTTCCGGCGGGCTGTTCGCCTATCTTTGGATTCGTGAGCTGGGCCTGTCGCGCTGGAGCGGGGCGTTCGCCGCGGTGGCCTGGACTTTCACCGGCTGGGTGGCGAGCACGCTCAACGGCGGGCATGACGGCCGTCAGTTCACGATCCTGCTGCTGCCGTTGGCCATGTTTTTCGCCGAGCACGGCCTCAAGCGCCGCAAGCTCGTCTGGTTCCTGCTTATGGGTGTGGCCGTGGCGCTGCAGATCCTCTCGCCCCACGTGCAGATGATGTACTACAGCTCCCTGGCCGTGGCGGCCTGGTTCGTGTTCCGGGTGGTCAACCTCTGGCGGGAGAAAACTTCCACCGGCGCGCTGACCAAGTTGAGCGTGTATTTCACCATCGGTTTCATTTTCGCGGTCAGCCTGTCGGCGTTGCAGTTTTTCCCCGAGGTGGTGGACCAGGGCTACTCCCACCGTCAGGCCGGCACCGGCCTGGGCTACGAGGGCTACCAGCACGCGACCTCGTTCTCGATGCACCCGCTGGAGACCGTGGGCCTGGTGATCCCGGGGTTCACCGGCGAGCCGGCCTCCTACTGGGCGGGAGCGGATTTCAAGGGCCACAGCGAGTACATGGGCCTGGCCGTGGCCCTGTTCGCCCTGGTGGCCCTGGTCTACCGGCGCAACCGTGTGACCTGGTTCTTCGCGGCTCTGGGGCTGTTCGCCCTGCTGTTCAATTTCGGCAAGTTCACCCCGTTCTTCAAGCTGCCCTATTACCTTCTGCCCAAGGTCAAGGATTTCCGCGCGCCCAACATGATGTTCTTTGTCTGCGGGTTCAGCTTGCTCACACTGGCCGCCTATGGCCTGGAGAGCCTTATCGCCGGGGCGCGGGACAAGTCCGGCGGGGAGGAGGGCGCGCGCGCGGTGCGTCTGCTGGGGCTGTCGGCCATAGTGCTGGCCCTGGTGAGTGTACTTCTTGCCACGGGCAGGAGCGCTTTCATCCCGGTGCTGGCCGGGATGCTGCCCGCCGGCCTGGGGCCGATGCGCCAGCCCGCCCTGGCCCAGTACTACCCGCAGATCGTCAAGGCCGCCTTAATCAGCACCCTGGTGGCCCTGGTGCTCTGGGGTGCGGCCTGGGCCTACCTGCGGGGAAAGATCAGTGCCCTGGTCCTGACCGCGATCCTTCTGCCGCTCACCTGGGGCGACCTGATGCGCATGGATGTCAACTGGCTGCAGGCGCTCGATCCGGGACGGGTCTACGTCAAGGACAAGATAGTCCAGGCCCTGCAGCAGGAGAAAGAGCCCTACCGGGTGTTTTTCTTCCCCACGCCGAACACCGGCGATTACTGGGACAACAGCCTGCTCTATTTCGACATCCCGACTATCAACGCCAGCATGCCGCTGCGTCTGGCCTGGTACGAGGAGCTGATGGGCTCGTTCCAGATGACCAATTTCACGAAGCTCCCGCCGCTCTGGCACATGCTCAACGCGCGGTTTATCATGGTGCGCCAGGGCAATATCGCCGAGCAGCTCCAGCAGTACCTGCAGGGCGAAAAGGTGGCCGAGGACCCAACCACCGGCCGGGTGCTGATCTCCAACCCCGCGGCCTGGCCGCGGTTCCGTCTGTTCAGCCGCTTCGAGGCCCTGGATGCGGATGACAAGTTCATCCCGCGCTTGACGGCGCAGGATTTCGACTGGCAGAACACCCTGGCGCTGATGGACAAGCCGGAGTTCGACCCGGCCACCTTAGACGGCGCCGCGCCGGAGGGCGATATCAAGCTGCTGCGCTACGAGGATGACGCCCTCGAATTGAGCGTGAGCACCGCGCGGCCGGCCCTGCTCTACCTGGCAGAGACCTGGCACCCGAGCTGGAAAGCCGAGCTGGACGGCGCCACGGCCAAAGTTTACCGGGCCAATCTTGCCATGCGCGCGGTGTATGTCGGCCCAGGCGAGCACAAGCTGGTCATGCGTTACGAGAGCGCCGCCTGGACCTGGGGTCTGCGCCTGAGCCTGGTCTCGATTGTCGGCCTGGCCGCTGTGCTGGGCTTGGCCGCCTACAGGAAGGACTGGTAGCTTGAGCCTGAAAAAATGGGCCCTGCATCTGGTCCAGGCGGCAATCCTGGTCATAATCGGCTACTACCTGATCTGGCGCAACCTGGTCCTCAACTGGCACAGCCTGTCCGGGTACGGCTGGGACATCCACTGGTGGCCGTTCTGGCTCTCGCTGCTGGTCAACTCGATGGCGTTCACGTTCAACGCCCAGATCTGGCGCATGATGGTGGCCGTGCTGGGCGGTGTGGCGGTGCGTCCTTTCCGCGCGGCCTATATCTGGTTCGTCTCCAGCCTGGGGCGCTACCTTCCGGGCAAGGTCTGGCAGATCGCCGGACTGGCCATGCTGGCCCGTCAGGATGGGGTGAGCGCGGTGGACAGCACGGCCTGCGCGGTGCTGAACCAGGTGCTGCACCTTCTGGCCGGCAGCGCGGTGGGCCTTCTGTTCCTGCCTGCCGAGTTGACCGGGCTGATGGGAAAAGTGGGGCGCTGGGCCTGGCTGGCCGTGCCGCTTATATTGGTCTGCCTCTGGCCGCCGCTACTCAACCGTCTGCTGGCCCTGGCCGCGCGCCTGAGCGGCAAGCCCGCGGTGCAGTGCCGGATGGGGGTGCGTCACCTGGCGCTCTGGTTCGGCCTGAACGTGATTGTCTGGATGGTCTACGGGCTGACTTTCTATTATTTTACCCTGGCCGTGCTCCCCGGCTGCGGTCTCGGCCCCGGCGCGGCGGCCGGGGTGTACGCGGTGAGCTACGTGGCCGGGTTCCTGGTGCTGATCGCCCCGGGCGGCTTGGGAGTGCGCGAGTCGCTCATCACCGTGTTCCTGGCAGGCCAGCTCGGCCAGGCGCGGGCAACCGTGATCGCGCTGGTCTCGCGTCTCTGGCTGACCGTGGCCGAGCTGGTGCCCCTGGCTATAGTTCTGGTTGTGGGCGGACTGCCGGGAAAGATAGAAGTGGCAGGGAAGGAAGCAAAAAGTTAGGTGACAAATCCCCACCCCCTTTCCAAGGGGGCTGGGGGGGATTAAAGAGGAAACAAGGCAAATCCTCCTCGATCCCCCTTTGCAAAAGGGGGAGGTTAAAGCTCAAATGCCGGGCGAACACGAGGTTCGCCCCTACGAAAGATGAATGACTCCTGCGGCCGGTCAGAATGGCTGCGGATAGAAACTGGCTGGAGACCCCCGCATGCCGCGCTCTCTGGTGGTGACACCGACCTATAACGAGAAAGAGAACCTCGAACGCCTGGTGGCCCAGGTCCTGGCGGTCGACCCCTGCCTGGAGCTGCTGGTGGTGGACGACAACTCGCCGGACGGCACCGGGCGGATCGCCGACAGCCTGGCCGAGGCCAGCGGGGGACGGGTGCATGTCCTGCACCGCGCGGGCAAGCTGGGGCTCGGCTCGGCCTACCGCGAGGGGTTCCACTGGGCCCTGGAGCGCGACTACGAACTGGTGTTCGAGATGGACGCCGATTTCTCGCACGACCCGCGCTACCTGGCCGATTTCCTGCGCGCCTCGGAAGAGGCCGACTTGGTGATCGGCTCGCGCTACGTCAGCGGGATCAACGTGGTCAACTGGCCGCTCAGCCGCCTGATGCTCTCCTACGGGGCGAGTTTCTACACCCGGGTCATCACCGGGCTGCCGGTGCGCGACCCCACCGGCGGGTTCAAGTGTTTCCGGCGCGAGGTGCTGGCGGCCCTGGACCTGGACGGCATCCAGTCGGAGGGCTACTCGTTCCAGATCGAGGTGAATTTCAAGGTCTGGCGCAAGGGGTTACGCATCAAGGAGATACCAATCATTTTCATCGACCGGCATTCCGGCAGCTCCAAGATGAACCGACGGATCATCCTGGAGGCGGTCTGGATGGTCTGGTGGCTCAAGCTCCAGGCCATTCTGGGGCGCATCTGAATGACCGGGGAGGCGGTAAAACGGTGGCGGGCGGACACAGAAAGACCGGCCGGCTCTATATTCTGCTCGACCTGATCGCGGCCCAGGCGGCTTTCTACAGCGCCGTGCTGCTGCGCTTCGGCCGTCTGCACCCGCTCCCGCCGTTTTTCGACGGGTCCTCCTACCTGTTCTATTCCCTGCTGGTCCTGGTCCTCTACAGCCTGATCCTGGGCGCCTGGGGGATCGGCCGGGGGCGGTTGCCCGCGCTGGGGGGCCTGCTCAAGGCCGTGCTGACCCTGGGGGTGGTGGCCAACGTCCTGCCGTTCTATTTCCAGGGTTTCGCTTTCAGCCGTTTCGTGTTCATGGGTTTCAGCCTGCTGAGCCTGTTTTACGGGCTCGGCTGGCGTTTCGTGTTCTTTATCCTGATTGAATCCCCCTCCCTGGCCCACCTGGCGCGCGAACGGGTGGTGCTGGCCGCGGCGCGGGAACGCCTGGCCGCCTTGGAGCGCGCCGCCGGCGGGTTCGCAGCCGGACGGTTCGAGGTGGTCGGGCACGCGGTGGACTGCCCCTCAACCGATGAAGCGCAGGACAAATCCCCGGCGGTCTGCCTGGAGGAACTGCCGGTCCTGGCCCGCAGGTGCAGGGCCGACCTGGTGCTGCTCGACCCGGAGGGCATCCGTCCGTCGCGCTGGCTGA
>JAJFUG010000034.1 GCA_021372515.1 bacterium | reverse complement strand
CACCAGGTCGATGTATATCTCGCTCGAATCCGCAGCGAAACTGATCGCCAGCGTGTCGGGCGGCGTGTTGTCCAGCACGAAGGAAACGGATGTATCCAGGGCGGCCACGGAGGCGTTCAGCGTGGCCACGTGCACAGCCACGCTCCAACGGCCGTCGTCGCTGCCGTTCGAGGACAGGAAACGCTCCGGGGTGAAAAGAAGATTGTTGCCCTCGTGGTCCGAGATGCCGGAAACCACTACCGAGTCCGGCCCGATCAGGCGCGCCAGCGAGGCGCTCCAGTCGATCCCCACGCCGCCCGGATCGGAGATCAGGAAACGCGCGGTGATCGGCTGGTTGAGCCCGGTGGTGCTCGACACCCCGCTCAGCGGCACACCCGAGGCGCCCGCAATGCGCGGGACCAGCTCGGGGCCGCTCACCACGAAAGACAGGCTGCGCGTGCGCGTGTTGCCCGCGCGGTCGTATATCAGCACTTCCGCGGTATACACATCCGCGCCCAGCGGAGTGGAAAAATCGGCGATCAGCGTGCTGTCCCCGTCGTTCGAGTACTCCGCCGTGTTGATCGACCCGCCCGCTCCGGCCACGTTGACCCGGAGCGTGGAGCGCAGCGTGCCCAGAAGCGAGACCCCGGAGCCGCCCGCCGGGTCGTGCAGGCTGACTGTCACCCGCGTGGCCGAGGCGGTGAAAGCCAGGGTGTCGGGTGGGCGGCTGTCGTAGAGGAAACCCAGGCGCGTGTCCAGGCCGCCGCTCGCGGGGTCGTTGTCCTCGGCTACCACGCGCAGCTCGTAACGCCCATCCTTGCTCCCATCCGTGGCCACCGCTGCGGCGGCGACAAACGTGAAAGTGGCGGGCGTGGTGAACGTGGTCGAACCATCCAGTCGTTTGCCGCCCGGCATGGCGTACAGCTCCATCAGGCTGGCGTTGGCGTTGATCCCCGTGCCGGTGTTGTCGTTCAGCGTGACCGAGAAAATCCAGGGCTGGGCCTGCGCGGCGTTGATGTAGCCCGCGGGGGCCTGGGCGTTGACCAGGCCGGACATGTTCACCGAGGGCCCGCTGCTGGCCTGGCCCACGCTGAACGCCACCGTGTACGTGGCCGAGTTGCCCAGGCTGTCGTAGGCCGAGATGCTCAGGGTGTAGCTGCCCGTTGCCGTATTCGTGGAACTGGGGACAAAGCGCAGACGGTCGGGCGGGAGCACTATTGTCTTGCCCTCCACGTCCTGCCCGCCGGGCGAGGTCACCTGCACCGCGCTGCGTCCCAGGTCCAGGCCGCTCACCCGTCCCGAGCCGTCCCACAGACGTAGCTCCACCGTGTCGGCGGGGCCGTAGGAAAGGAGCACATAGCCGGCCAGACGCTGCGCCGCACCGGAGACATAGAGCAGCGTGTCGGTCACGAGCGGGGCGCGGTTGTCGAACAGGACGCTCAGCGTGTCGCTCAGCGTGGGGCCGTTGCCCACGGCGTCGAACGCACGGGCGGTGATCTTGCTGATCCCCTGCTTGGTCAGGGTCACTTTCGTGCTGTCGAACACCCCGGTGAGGATATTGGCCCGCACACTGTCCGCGAACGCCCCGTCCAGGTATATCTCCACCTTGCTTCCCGGCTCGGTGCGGCCCGAGACAGTCAGGCCCGGAACGTTCACCGCGGCGGGCAACTTGTTCAGCACAAGCTCCGAGGGCTTCAGGTTGTCCACGTAGATGGAGGCGCGGGCCTCGCTGGTCTGGTGTGAAACCGGGTCCAGGGTGGTCACGATCAGGCGATAGCTTTTCTCCGCCCCAGGCGAGACATAGGCTCCGGTCCCGTCCTTGCCGTCCCAGATCGCGTTGTGCGTCCCGGCGGTCTGCGGGCTGGCGCTGGCCAGGGTGCGCACCAGGTTGTTGGAATTGAACACCGTGCTGTCGCGGAACACCTGGATTGTCACCTGGGCGTCGCGGGTCAGGTTGTATGAGACCGCGGCCACATCCGCCACCCCGTCCGCGTTGGCCGGGCTGAGCGTGTCCGGGTCGACTGTCAGCCCGGTTACGGCCAGGTCGGTGCTCTGTGCGGTCACCGAGCCTATAAACTGCTTCACGTTTCCGGATTCATCAGTAGCAGTTATTGTATAAGTGTACTGTCCATTTAATTGCGTTCCACCGAAATATGCAGTATACGAACCGTCACCGGTAAAAGGAGGATCGAGAGATAGATTTTCTGCGCCAGCCACAGGAAGATTTTGGCTGTCCTTTACTTCAACTTTCACAGCCCCCGCTGAAGTACGAATGTCAATAAGAACTGTCTCTTGAGATTCAGGCGGTTGGCCTTGGACGTTAATTATTTTATCAATAAAAGATAATTTAGTCTGATTCTGATAAACTTTATTAATTGGATCTGAAGACAATATTTTAATAGGACCAACGACAATAGGAATAGTATCTCCAGAATCCAAAACGCGGCCACCAAGGATTTGAAAAGAGATATCCCCGGTGTTGATACTTCTTTTAATAAATTGTAAACCAATCGGAGAATATGGAATCGCAAGGGTGTCGTTATTATAGAACTCCGGCTTTGTATCAGAGGTTTTTATTGAATATATCCGGGTTCCAGAACCATCAACTGATGTCTGAATGACAAGATTGCCCAATGGCACATTTTTAGGTAAGCCGCTTATTGAGAAAGACATCCCGGTGTAGTCGTTGATCCCGTCTCCGTTCGGGCTGAACGGGTTGGGGCTGGCGGAGACACCGCTGATTACCGGCGGCTGGCTGTCGATAATCACCTTGCCGATCACCTGCGCCAGGTTGTTGTCCTCGTCTTTCGCCGTAATCCGGTAGTAGTAGGTCGAATCCGGTAACTGGATCATGGTCGGGACGTCAAACAGCTTTTTGTTCGCCTGTCCGTTCCAGGTAAGCCCGTTCACCCCGGCCGTGCCGTCGATTTTTTTCTTGCTGGTCACCGCGTCCAGCAGGGTGTCCGTGCCGCAGGCCTTCCGCGTCCCGTCGAGCGTGACCGTATCGCGCAGTGCCCCGGCGAAAAGCGTGGTGCCGCCGACCGCGTAAGGGCTCCCCGGGTAGATCACCTCGATCCAGACCGAGGCGGGCTTGCTCAGGGTGAAAGTGAAGTGCGCGATGTCGTTCACCCCGTCGTGGTTCGGGCTGAACGGGTTCGGCTCCACCTGCACGTTGGAGATCACCAGCGGGACTTGAGCTGCGGCTTTGGTTATCGGAGTCAGAAGACAGAGAGTCAACACTGCCGTAAGCAGGAAGGCGGGGGGGAAAAGTCTGACAGTTGCGGTGCGTCTCATCAGCACTCGGTCAGGCTGTGGGTGGAAAGCTCTTTCCGGGCGGGTTCGCCGCGGAGTCCGCCTGGGGCCATGCACGCCCCGAATGAATTTGTCCAATTCCGTCCGTTTCGGCAAGGATAAAGGCACGCCCGGTGTTTAAATATTTTCAGCTTTTCTCCTGATTTCGCCCTGCGGTGAGGGCTTTTCCAGGCTGCCGTAGGGGCGGCCCCCTGTGGCCGCCCACATCCCCAGGGCAGGCACAGGGGCCTGCCCCTACAGAGTCTATTATCCTAAAAGCTGTTGCTTTCCGGGCACGGCATGCCGTGCCCGAACAAGCCTTGGGTGTTTTCCTAAAGGTACGTTCCCGAAGCGGCCCCTCGGGCCGCCCGGGGGCCGTATGTCTGAGCCTCGCCGGGGGAGCGAAGTAACCACCCCGAGCACACCTAAGCCATTAGGAATCTCGAAACCCGGCGGGCGATTGCGCGGCAGCGCCGCCCGGCTGCATCGGCAGCGTGAAGAAGCTCTGCGCACACCATTGGCGCCAATATCACAAAGGCCGGTGCGAGTTTACGGCCCCCCATGGCTTCTGGTTCTCTTGGCCGTAAACAAGAGAACAAAAAAGCTTTCGGGCACGGCATGCCGTGCCCCTACGATAAAAATCCCGCCCGCCCCGCTCACTGCGGCCGCACCTCAGCGAACAGGTCGTAGTCACCGCTGTCGATCACCCGGGCCTGCACGATCTGCCCCGGGTGCGGACGGCCCCGGCTCAGGTAGACCCAGCCGTCCACCTCGGGCGCGTGGGCCCGGCTGCGGCCCAGCCACTTGTACTCCGGGGCGGGTCGCTCGGCGGGCGGGGCGGGCTGCTCCACCAGCACCTCCAGAGTCTGTCCCACCCGCTCCTGCTGCAGCTCGGCGCTGATCGAGCGCTGAAGGTCGAGCACGGCCTCCAGGCGGCGCTCCTTCTCCGCCCGGCTGACTGTCTCGCGAAGCGCGGCGGCCGGGGTGCCCTCCTCGGCCGAGTAGATGAACCCGCCCAGGCGGTCGAACCGCGCCTCGGCCACGAACTCCAGCAGTTCCTCGAAATCCCGCCTGCGCTCGCCCGGGAACCCCAGCAGCACGGTGGTGCGCAGCACCGGCCGCCCCAGGATGCTTCGAGTCTGCGCGAGCAGCTCACGCATACTGGCGCCGGTCAGCGGGCGGCCCATCGCGGCCAGCACCCGGTCGCTGACATGCTGGATCGGCAGGTCGAGATAGGGCAGCACGCGCGGATTGGCGGCCATGAACTCCAGCAGGCGGCTGTCGATATGCGCCGGATGGGCGTACAGAAGGCGCAGCCAGGGGATCGAGGTCTCTTTCAGCAGGGCTGCCAGAAGGTCGGTCAGGTGCTCGCCGCGCTCGGCGCCCCAGCCGGTCACGTCCTGGGCGATCAGGTTCAGCTCCCGCACCCCCAGACCCTCCAGCCAGCGCGCCTCCTCGGTCAGTTCCCGCAGCGGGCGGCTCACCCGGGGGCCGCGTATCAGCGGGATCGCGCAGTAGGCGCAGCCGTTGTCGCAGCCCTCCGATATTTTCAGGTAGGCCCAGCCGTGGGTGACTGTCTCCACCCGGCGCAGGGGAAAGTCGGTGGCTTCGCAGCGCATGCCGCCCGCAAGGCCCAGGGCGCGGCGCAGGGCCGCGGGAAGCCCGGCCTGGGACTCACCCACCCCCAGGAATATGTCCACCTCCGGCAGCTCGGCGCGCAGTTCCTTGCTGTAGCGCTGGGCCAGGCAGCCCACCACCGCCAGCACGCGCAGACTGCCCTCCTCTTTCAGACGCGCCGCCTGGAGGATCGTCTCGATCGACTCCTCCTTGGCCGGGCGGATGAAGCCGCAGGTGTTGACCACCACGGCCTCGGCCTCGCTCAGGTCCTCGGTCAGCTCGAACCCGGCGCGCTCCAGGTCCGCGCTCATGCACTCGCTGTCCACCTGGTTTTTGGCGCAGCCCAGGCTGATCAGCCCCAGGCGCGGTTTGCGCTCGCTCAAGCCTTGCTCTCCCGCTCCAGGAACAGTGTCACCACCGCCGAGTGCAGCCAGATGTTCATGAATATCCCGAAAATCCAGCCCACCGGCAGGGTGAGAAGACTCACCAGCATAATCAGGTTATTGTTCAGGGCAGTGAGCCGCTGGGTGAAAAACCCGAACTGGGCTAAAGTCAGGCTGGTCAATAGGTTGATCACGAGCGAGGCCACGGCCAGACCCAGCACCGGTTTCAGGTGGACCCGGAAAAAGCGCAGCGCCACACGCAGCGACTCGGAGGCCTTACGGCCGTGCAGCACGGCGAAACACAGGGCGTAGCGGTACCAGACCAGCGCCGCCCAGGACAGGACCGCGAAAGCCAGGGCGCTCATTGCCATGGGGATACCGACTTTAAGGATCAGCGCCAGAACTCCGCGCCAGCTGGCTTCTCCCAACGACGGCGGGTGGCAGATCAGTCGCACGGCCAGATAGACCAGCGGCGCCAGCGGCGGCAGGGTGATCAGGGCGGCCAGGGAGGCGACCCCGCTGCCTGTTCCCAGCCCGATCTTCCCCGACTTCCAGAACCGGGCCAGCTCCACCGGCTGGACTTTGCCCTCAGCCGATTTCCCGCACGAGGCGGCGATCACCCCGGTCAGCCCGGCGGTGTAGTACAGCCAGATGAACAGGTAAAGGCAGGCCCCGACACTCCAGCCCAGGAACGCCCAGAGCACCAGGCTCCAGTTCTCGACCAGGAACCCCAGCGGGTCCTGCGCCAGCACAGCCGGCGAGGGCATGCCGTGGGTCAGCCACCAGAACAGCATCGGCAGCAGCATCCCGCCGCCCATCAGCACGGGGGCCGAAAGAGAGGTGATCACCTCGAAAACGAGCAGCCAGAGGTTCTTGAACACCACCTGGGCCGCGCGCCTGAGAGCCGCAACAACTGTCTCCACCATCTGAACGCTCCTTGCTCCGGGTTGGCCTGTCAGATCGGTCCGGCTGCGCGACTTGGGGGCAGCCTGTCAGTCTGACCGGCTGTCAGCCGCCCGGGGTTCCAGATTTTCAGCGACGGCTGCCCAGGCGCTCCTGGACCGCGCGTCCGGTCAGCTCCCGCAGGGCGTCGTGCGCCACCCAGCGCGCGGCGGCGCCGCCCTGGGAGGCAATCCGGTGCGCCGCCGCAATCGCCTGGCTGTTGAGGCCCAGGTTGCGCTTGCCGATCTGGCGCAGGGCCCAGTTGACCGCTTTTTTCACCAGGTTGCGGCTGTCGCCGGCCTCGCGCTCCACCGCCTCCAGCAGCGGCAGGAACCGCTCATCCGGCGCGGCCTTGTCGTTCACCGCCAGCGTGGCGGCCAGGGCGAATCCGGCCCGCTTCACGTACTCATCTTCCCGCCCGCACCATTCCAGGGCTTTGTCCCAGGCCTGCGCCGTGCGCCGGAACAGGTGGATGCAAGCCCCGTCGCACAGGGCCCACGAGTCGAACTGCGCGGCCCAGGCCTCCATCTGTTCGCCGCCGACCAGCTTCGGCTCCTCCAGGAACAC
>JAJFUG010000033.1 GCA_021372515.1 bacterium | reverse complement strand
CAAGCTGCCGCCATCGTTCTTCCCCACGCTGCCGTCGAATATAAAATCCTATCTGACACAGCGCGGGATAATGATCCCGCAGTGCTGGACCCGCAAGCGTGCCCACAACGTGATCCGCGGGCAGTTCACCGCTCCGGGCTGCCGCGACTGGGCCGCGCTCTGCCTGATGAACGACTCGATTTTTACCTTGGTGTTCCCGCAGGGTGATACGGTTAAGCCTTTTAAATTGGCGAAGGAGAAAGTTAATAAGTGGGAAAGTGGTTTTCTCTCTGGAAACTTATCTTATAATTGCGTGATAACTGTCCTTGAAAAAGAATCAATTAGAAAAAGATACGAATTCACAAAGAACAATATTTATGGCTATGATGATTTAATTGTACGTGACGATTACGACCTTGAAGACATTTCGGAAATAGACCACCAGGGGATTTACGACGAATATATAGGCTTGGCAGCAAGTGTTCATTTTATAAGAAACACACGTAATTACATATGGCAAATTGATTGCTCCAAATTGGGTTATGATGAAACGTCTTTGAAAAAACTAGTATCGACGATTGACAAGGTTTTTGGCCCCGGACATAATAAGACGTTGGAGCTATTCGTCCCGAGGATGGATAGCTTGCTGCTTCCTCCGAAATTTTTCAGGCACTTGCCTCCCCAAATAGCTTCTGTTCTTGATCGATGGAAAATCCTTATTCCGCAGGATTCAGAAGGAGGTTGTGCAAGAAACTATATATGTGGAGAACTAAAACAAAAAGGACAAAAAGACTGGGCAGTATTATGCTATAAGGACGGCCTTATTTATATCACAATCTTCTGGAACGGCTCCAGTTCAGATACATCCTTAATCAATATTAAACCCGCAGAGAGTTCTGCTTATTTTCCGTCCACAAACAAAGAAGCAACCTTTGACAGATCCATTGAAATAACATCCGAGAATGAAATCAGAGAACTAATTCCCCAATTCAATCAAAACAAAAACAGCATCGGACTTAGTCCAATCCACCAAGGCATAACCGATTGGGATTCTGATGACGCCGGATACGTTTTTTATTACTTTAAAGGCATATGGCTTGTTCCCGCAGTACTTGGAAACGACTGATATTTATCAATCAATAAATCCCTCAACACTATATCGTCTATGCTTGTTCTGGTGTACAAGACTGCAATGCCAGTGTTTTTTTCCATCAAGACCGTGAAAATCTACATTTCCATCTCCAAATACACGGATAATCAACCTCTCGATCGTGAGCCTTTCCTCTCGTAGTGCAGGCTCTTGCAACTCATTCTTTATTTGAAAATTTTCTCTCAGATGTTTTCAGCTTATATCTACATCCTCTCCCCACATGTGAGTCTTATGATCTCCATCCAACTTGTTAAAAGTCTTGAACATCCCTCCGGTCGGAAGGCTCATGTCGTTAACCCATATTTTATGGTCGGGATAGATTTTCTGGAACTCCTCCGCCAGTTGGAGAAGTTTCGCATTAAGCTCCGGTTTGCCGTAATGGCTCTTGTCAGAAGGATGATACGGCTCTTCCCCCGAGCCCTGGTAGGGTTCCAGGGCCGCGTGGTCAGTCAGCTTTACCAAGCCGCCGAACCGGACATCGATGAAGAAAGTCCGCTTTTCGGTCTTGTTCAGGGTGCAGTCCACCCGCATGGTTCCGCAGAAATTGGTGGGCTTGTATGTCCCTGGCGGCCCGACCCGGACAGGACAGCTCCGTCCTATTTTGAGTGTAAGGTGGTTCTTTTCCGCAACCCATGTTTTACCTTGCCGCGCGCGGCCGGACAGATTATTCTTTCCGTTTCGGCCGCAGGCTGGCCTTGGGCGGGAGTTCTTTCAACAATCGTGCAGAGGGAGGATCGGCATGAGCGAGAAAGCGGTTGCGGCGGGCTCGGGACGGGTGGTCTCGATCGATGCGCTCAGAGGGTTCGACATGTTCTGGATCACCGGCGGCGGCGGGATTGTGGTGGCCCTGCTCAGCCTGTTCCACGGCCCGCTGGCCGAAACCCTCCTCCGCCAGACCGAGCACTCGGTCTGGAACGGGTTCACCTACTGGGACCTGATCTTCCCCATGTTCATGTTCATCGTGGGGGTGAGCCTGCCCTTTGCGATCAGCCGCCGCCTGGAGCGCGGCGAGGACCGCGCCGGGCTGTACAAGCACATAGTCCGCCGCTTTCTCACCCTGATGATTCTTGGATTTGTCTACAACGGCCTGCTGGATTTCAACATGGCGCAGATGCGCTGGGCCGGCGTGCTGCAGCGTATCTCCCTGGGCTACCTGTTCGCCGCGCTGATCCTGATGAACACCCGCGTGCGCGGCCAGGTGATCTGGGCCGCCGCGATCCTTCTGGTCTACTGGGTGCTGATGACTCTTGTTCCGGTGCCAGGCCACGGCGCGGGCGTGCTGACTCCGGAGGGAAACCTCGCCGCCTGGTTGGACAACCTGTTCCTGCCCGGACAGTTCTGTAACGGCATCTTCGACAATGAGGGGATTCTCAGCACCCTGCCCTCGATCTCCACCGTACTGATGGGAGTGCTGGCCGGACATTGGCTGCGCGGCACGGCCACGCCGGGGGTGAAAGCCGTGCGCCTGGCCCTGGCCGGGGTGGCGAGCCTGGTGCTGGCCCTGATCTGGAACCCGTTCTTCCCGATCAATAAGCTGATCTGGACGAGCAGCTACGTGCTGTTCGCCGGCGGGTGGAGCCTTCTGCTCCTGGCGCTGTTCTACTGGGTGATCGACGTGAAGGGCTGGAAGAGGTGGGCTTTCCCGTTCGTGGTGATCGGACTCAACCCGATAACGATCTACGTGGCCGGGGCCCTGTTCGATTTCGGCAGCATAGTCAATATCTTCGTGCACGGGTTCATCGACTCGCTCGGAGCAATCAAGCCCTTGTTCTGGGCACTGTGCGTATTCGGGGTCAAGTGGCTGTTCCTGTATTTCCTGTACACGCGCAAGATATTCCTCAAGGCCTGAGGCGGGATGGTTGTTCCAGCGGTAACGAGTATCCGGCGGGTTGAACGCATTCCCGGGATAAAAAAAGCAGGGGCACGGCGCGCGCCGTGCCCCTGCATCGTTTCCATCCTCTACCTCACCGACCGATCCGGACTGGACCAAAACTATCCTCAAGTTTCCTGGTTGACCTCTATAGCCTCCTCGATCTTCCCCAGCCGCTCCTCGAACTCCACGGTCAGGCGGCCGAGCGCATCGCGCAGGGCGCCCTCCTGCTCGCGCAGGCCGGCCTCGGAGTCCAGGTTTTCCCGGATACGCTCGCGCTCGGCTTTCAGGTCGGCGGCCTGGCCGATCATGCCGACGGCCTTGCGGAGCTGCTCCAGGAAGGCCTTGACCTGATCGAACTGGCCCTTGATCCGCTCCTGGCTGGCGATCACCCGCACGCGTAGCTCGCTGATCTGGCGCGACAGGCCCTCCGCGTCGCCCTCGAAAGAGCGCCCCTCTGCGGCGCCGAACGCCTCGGCCAGGTGACGGAAACGCTCGGGCAGGTCACCGTTGCCGCCGGCCTTGGTGCGGTTGACCAGGTCGAGGGCCTGGACCAGCCATTCGCTCAGGGTTTTCTTGCGCTCGACCTGGGCCTCGAAACTGGCCCGCAGCTTTTCGAGCATGCCCCGCAGCTCGGCGGCTTTCTCCTCCAGCCGCGGCTTGATCCGCTCCAGCACATCCAGCTTTTCGGCGCAGCCCTCGGCTTTGAGCTCCTTTTTCAGCAACTCGGCCACCAGGCTGAAAGCCTCGCCAATGACCAGTGAGCAGTCGGAGTCGATCTGCCGAATGCGCTCCTGCTGCTCGATCTGGCGGGCGATCGGGTTGCCGTGGAGTTCGGTGAACTGACGCAGTTCCCATTCCTGCTTGGCGATTTTCTCCTCGTAGGGGGCGGCGGCCCGCTTGCGCAGGGCCTCGAGCTGATGGCCGAGGCAGTCGGTCAGCAGCTTGGTCATACGGGTGGGGAACATGCTCAGGCGTATCTTGCGCTCCTGGATGTCGCTGAAAACCCGCCGCAGGGCCAGGGCCCGGGTGGTGGTGTTGCTCCAGAGTTCCGGCTCCACCGGGTCCTCCACCGCGGCGGGTGGGTAGAGGAAGCGGCAGAAACCCTTGCAGCCGAGGTCGTTCTCCTCGCGCATCAGGTCCTGGACGAACAGCTCGGCCGTGTCGGCCCGGCTGGCGGTGGAGGGCAGGTTTTTCAGGGTGTAGGAGAAGAAAAAGCCGAACACGTTCTCCTTGATCGACTGGATGTTGATCTCATCCTCGAGCGTGAAGCCCTCGCTCAGGGAATAGGGGTTCTTGCGGTAGAGCTCGGCGATCTTGTCCTTACCGGCCTGAAGGCTGCTCAACATGATATGGCGCGCGGCGGCGGTGTCCTTGACCTTGTCGAAACGCGAGTGGTCCAGGTGGAAACGGTTCTCCCCGGCCACGATCAGCACGGCGTTCTTGATCCGGAAATCCAGCTTGAGCGGCGGGCTGGCATTGTCGCTGCGGAAAGGTTTCTTGGGGTCTTTCAGCAATAACTGGGCGGGCGAGGAATAGCGGTTGAAAAAGATCTGCGGGACATCACAGTCCTCGGCCATGGCGAACGCTGTGTTGGGCAGGTTCCAGCCGGCGCGCTCGCGCAGCTTGGAGTAGACGCGACGGGCCTCGCTCAGCGGATCGCGGATCATCCGCCCCAGGCGGTTTATGTAGTTGAGCAGGTCGGTCTCGGCCCGGTGCAGGTCGGCGCGCACATAGGAGCCGGAGTTGGACTGGTAGATCATGTTGATCTTGTCCAGCATGCCGCAAACCTTGCGTGCCAGCACGAACTTGACACTGTCGCTGCCGGTCTCGCTGTTGGCCAGGATACGCTTGCCCTCGCTGTACTGGCCCACCGCATCCCGGCTCGGGCAATAGGCCTGGGCGATGTCGCGGCAGAGCATTATCTCGCGCAGCTTGACTTTGTGCTGCTGGCGCGAGACTTTCTGGCTCTTGGATTCGTATAGGCAGACCTGATCGATGAACTCGCGCTCATCCGGCTCCATGGAGTCGAGTTTCTCGCGGTCGGAGCTCGACAGGACACTTCGCCGCGCCTCCTCGCGAATCTCCTCGAAGGTTTTCTTGAGCGCTTTCCCGTCCTGCCCGGCCAGTTCAGCCTGGGAGGAGTCCTCTCCGCTTTCGCCGGGAGTTGTCACCGCTGTATCGACCATCGCGCATACTCCGCGTCTTTGACGAATATATTTCATTTAAATATGATTATTTCGAGGCGAAGCCTAAGGGGATTGTATCATAAAGCGGGTCTTAAATCAATAACTCCGGCAGGCGCAGCCGTATTCGAAGGTATAAGAAAGGCCCGAGGCAGGTATGCCTGAGGCCTTTTCAGAGAACAACAGCCCTTTTACGACACTCGTATCAAGGGCGTCAGATCAAGGGAAGAATCAATTTTTACGATTCTATTTTTTCAGCCGGATTTTGAGCTTGCAGCGCGGACAGACAGTCACATCGGTATCCTTGAACAGGACCACCGAGCCGCAATTCGGGCAGCGCTCAAAACGGACATCTTTGGTGACAGTACGCATCGTAAAGCTCCCGTGAAAATAAATTCGCTTCAAATAATGCAACGAAAATTCTACCATACAATGGAGTCTTTTGTCAATAAAATAATTATATTGATTATACCGGACAGAAAAGGCAGAAAATGAGATAAAAACCTCATTTTCCCCAACACCCGAACAGTAATGTTTACAACCTGAATGGGGACGGCGACCTGAACCTGGTAGGAATCTTCCGGGACAGCTACCGGGAACTGCACCAGTGGCGCAATGACGGGATAAATAGCGTGAGGCCCGGGCCACGGGGCGGCCGCGCCGGGCGCCAAAGGCGCCGCGTGCGCGCGCGCCCGCCGTTTCACGGCGGCGGCGCGGCCGCCCCGCACCGGGATTCATCCTCTCCTTACAGCCTCAGCCCTCGTACTTGAAACGCAGGCCCGCCTCCAGCACCAGGGCCACGATCCAGCTCGGGTTCCAGTAGTGGTAGCCGCCGCGCCAGTACTCGGGCGTGATCCCGTAATTGGTCTGGTAAAACTGCTCACCCTGCTCGCCGGGTGTCTGGTGCTCCCAGTCGCCGGGGTAGCGGCAGATACCGTGGCTCCAGGCGTCGAACACCATCCGCCCCAGCTCGGCGTACATCCGGTTGCCGGTGGCCAGGCCGAACTCATGCAGCTCCCAGGCCGGGAAATAGACATCCAGGTGGTGATTCTGCACGCTCACACCCGGCCAGCCGGTGCTAACGAAGCCTTTTTTCCCGCAGTAGCTTTCCGGCCTGAACCCGGTGTTCCAGAAGAAGACATAGGTCAGGATCCAGTCCGCCGAGGCCTCGGCCCAGGCGCGGTAGCGGCTGTCGCCGGTCTGGGCGAACATCTCGCTGGCGGCCAGGAAAAAGTACAGCCCGGCTTCCTTGTCCTCACAACGGGCATCCAGGGTCGAGCGGGCGAACGGGCGATCGAAACGGTCGCCGTTGAGACTCCAGTAGCGCTCCAGGTCGCGCTGGGCAGCCTTAAGGTACAGGCTGTCGCCGCAGACCCGCCAGGCCTCCAATAGAGCGCGCACACAGGGGATGCCGGCCGCGGACTCAAAATCCGACTCCGGCGTGCCATCCTCGTTCCAGAACACCGGGTAGATGCCGCCCGGCAGACGGGAACTGTCGCGCAGAAGGAAATCCGCCCCCTGGCGCAGGAAATCGGTCCACTGCTGCGGCACCGGCTGGCCCGCCTCCCGGTACAAACGGATAATGTGCCCCAGGTTGGTCAGGTATTCACCCGTGGCGCGGCTGGAGACTATCTTGCGGCCCTCATCCTCATCCCCCTCCCAGGCCCCGGTGTCGAGCATGTAATAGTTCCAGTGCAGGCCGGGGGTTTTCGTGGCGCTTTTGCGGATGAAAAAGTCCACCGCGCGGTTGCAGCGGCCGACCAGCTCCGGGGCACCGGTCTCCAGGCCCAGCTTGGCGCTGCACCAGGCCAGGCGAAGGTTCTGGCCGCTCCAGCCGCAGAGGAAATAGGGCGGACGCTTGAAATAGTTGCCCGGCAGCACGGCCAGGAACCCGGCCGAGCGGCTGTCCTCGTGCCAGCGGTGGGCCAGGGCGTTGGCCTTGAGCGCCACCACGCTGTCCAGGCCCAGGCAGGGGCTGGAGTGGGGCTGGAAAATGCTCCAGGCCGCCGGGACAATCGCGCGGAAACCCTGCCCCTCGCAAAGCGGCTGCCCCAACTGGATGAAAGCGGTCTTGGCCAGGCTCATCCCCGGTGCGAAACTCGCGTAGCCCACCTCGAGCGGCAGGCTGCGGCACTGCCCCCCGTAGGTGGCGTCTTTCACCCCGTTCAGGGCCAGCACGCCCGAGGCGCACAGGATGCGCAGCCCGGCCCGCGAGCGGTCGACCCCCAGGCTCCAGCCAGCGGCGCTGTCCGGGAGCGAGAACAGGCTCAGTTCGCGGGCGTGGGACGGTGTTTGCCATTCGAGGTTCACACAGGGGATCGGGAAACGGGTTTCCTCGCAGACCAGGCAGGCGGTGCTCTCCGGCCCGAACCGCGGCACCAGGCGCTCCGGCGCGGAGGAGGGGTTGCCGTTGTACAGGATATGCGGCAGGGTGAGACGCTCCCCGGCGGGCGGCTGGTCGAAACTCAGTGCCAGGGCCACGGCCAGGTCGGTCAGAGTGTCCGGGGACTGGTTGCGCCAGACCGCCTTGACCCGCACCAGGCTGTCGGCCAGGCTGAAACGCAGGCTGGTTTCGAGCTTATCACCCGTGCCGCTGACCAGGAGCGTGTCTCCCAGCATGCGGCAGCTCACGCGGCTGAACCGTTGCGGTCGCAGGTCCCAGGGGTGCACTGTCGAGACCGGGGCCAGCTCGCTGAGGCGGAAAGCCAGCGTGTCCTCTCCCCCACGCGATACCAGCTCCAGGGCCACATCCTGGCCTGCCGGCGTCGCGCTGAGGCGCAGCCCGCAGGAGCTGTTGTCCAGCACATAGCGCCCGCCGCCGCAGCCGGACAGCGAGACCACAAGCACTGCCACCAGTAGAACTCTTTTCATCCAGTAACCCCGAATCGGAATGCCCTGTACCTTTATAACTGCTCTCGTCTCGATTATTCAGCTTTTATCCCCAGCGCAATGTCGGTCCCGTAGGCGGGCGAGCCGAGCACCGCCGTGCCGCCGTGGTGCTCCACGTGCCCGCTGGCCGTGACAAGTCCGGTCTTCGTATCCAGCCACTCGAAAGAATACTTGCCCGCCGGAAGGTTCAACTGGAGGCTGGGGGCCGAGTTGCCGCCGTGGATGTACAGGGCGTACTGCTTGCCCGGCTCGGACAGCACCCGCACCGTGGCGCCCTCGGGCAGGCCGCCCGCCACTACCGTGCTGTCCGGGGCCATGTGCACGAAATCGAACGAGCGCATGAACCGCGCCAGGATGCCCAGTTGCTTTCTCAGCTCCGGGCTGCCGCCGCCCGGCGAGATATAGCCGCTCAAGGTTCCATCCGGGTGGCTCGCGCTGAACGAGTAGTCCAGGTTGTTGTACAGAGCGCCGCCGGCCAGGATGAAATCCCAGCCCTCGACACGGTAGGTCGAGTCGGCGCTGCCGAGAAAACCTGTTTCGTTGTCACCGATCACCCGGCCCAGGTCCCAGTTCAGGCGCACCGCGTCCGGCGGACGGCAGTAGTGGAAATTGAAGATCGAGACCGCCGGGTGCGGATCGGCGACCCGCTCGCTGCCGTTGGCGATGTTCATCGAGATCAGGTGGCGCTGCGGGAAATCCTTCTCGGCGTCGGCGATGATGTCCGCTATCCGGTGCTGCCATTCAAGGGTAACCCCGCCCCAGTAGGGCTCGTTGCAGACCTCGTAGAACAGGTTGTCGCAGTCTTTCAGCTCGGCCACTATCTTGCGCACCACCGCCTCCTGCACGGCCAGAAGGTCGGGGTGCTTGAGTGTGTAGGGCTCGGTGGCCGGGCAGTCGCCCACGGAGTTGACATTGTTGGCCTTGTTCATCGGGTTGGCCAGCCAGAGGCTGTCGTTGTAGTTGGGGCAGAACAGGTTCAGCTCCACCACCACGCCGCGCGCCGAGGCCTGGGCCATGAAATCTTTCAGCCGAGTGAAATAAGCCTCGTCCCAGCGGTTCAGGTCGAACCGGTTCCCCCCGTCGAAATTGCCCGGCTCCCCGCTGCGCGCCCAGGGGCAGATGAACCGTCCGCTTACCGGGGCCAGGGTGTTCTCGGTGATCCCGAACGAGGTGGGTATCTCGCGGTAGGCGCCGGCCCAGGTGCGGGTGAGGTTCAGGCTGTCGGCGGCCAGGGCGTCCAGGTAGCGGTTGTAGTCGAAATCCAGGTTGAGCACAGCGCCGTAGTGCTCGCCCGAGGTGACGAGCAGGGTTGGCTTCCCGCGGAACAGAAAACAGTGCGGGTTGCCAGGGTGCAGCGCCAGGGGCGGGTACGGCTTGACTTCGCTCTGCCGCGGCGCGCAGGCGACCAGCAGCAGGATCAGGGTGGCCAGGATCGTTCTCATGTGCACCGTGCCTCTCCGCGGATCAATAGTCCAGGGTCAGGATACGTCCCTCGGTGAAATCGAAGAAAGCCTCTTTCTCGGCGATCTTCACCCCGGCCATCACGTCCGCCTCGCCCTTGCCCGCGGCCTTCAGGCAGCCCGGGCAGACATACAGCTCCACGCCCTTTTCCAGCAAAGCCTTTAGCTGGGCCTGACAGGCGGGGAAATCGCCGAAAGTGATGTCCGGGGTTTCATTCAGCACCACCTGCACTCCGGTGATGTCGAAATAGACCAGCACATCCTTGTCCTCGCACATCTTCCCGGCCATGCTCAGGGCCATGAGCACCCGCTGCGGGGCCTCAGCCCCGTGCGAGACATGGATGAACACACCGTCGCGGTGCTTTTCCTGGGCGGTCTGTCTGGAATTGTCCACCACGCAGCACAACGCGGTGATCAGGCCGAGGATCAAAAGGCCCGGAACGGTTCTGGAAAATCGGGCTTTGGACATGTGGCGCCTCCCGTGATAGACAGGACTTCATGAGAAGCAACAGGGATGAGACAGGCTTGCAGGTGGGACGGGGTGATTATACACGATCAGGCCGGAGACTGCAAGAAAGAGTTGGCTTAGCGGCCTGGTTTCACTGGTTCGAACGGGAGGCCCCCCAGGCGCGGGCGCGGCCGCGCAACTCGTCCACGAGAGCCCGCTTGCGTTCGCCGTATTCGACCAGACGGTCCACGCCGGAGCGGATGATTTCGAGTTTCAGCGCGCCGTAACGCGCCGCCTCCTCCGGGTGGGCGCGCAGGTAGTCACGCAGAAGAACGTTGCGCAGCCAGTTGTCGCTGCCCGGCAGCACGAAATGCGCGTTGAACGCCGTATCCGCTCCAGCACGCCGGCGGAAATAGACCCGCCCCGGCACCCCGGCCGCGCCCAGGCACTCGTAGCCCAGGCTGCGCATGGCCGCAAGCGCGGGCTGCGGAAGGTCGAGGCTCGCCACCCCCACCAGCAGGTCCACGAACGGCTTGGCAGCCAGCCCCGGAACAGCGGTGCTGCCCACGTGCTCCAGGCCCAGGACCAGGCTCCCCAGGGCGCCGGTCAGGCGCTCCCTCTCGGCGCGGAACCGTTCGGGCCAGCACGGGTCGTAATCGACCACCCGGATCGGCTCGTCGATGCCGGGAAAGCTTTGCCCCGTCCCGTCCAGGGAGGGCTTCACCACCCGGCTGTGACGGGCCAGGCGGTTTACCACCACCACCCCGGACAGGGCCAGCGCCCCACCCAGCAGTGAGACCAGGTGCGGAATCTCACCCAGCCAGATCCAGGCGATGGCCAGCGCCGCCACTGGGGTGAAAAACAGGAAACTACTCGCCCGGCTGGCATTCATCTTACTGAAAATCCAGCCATAGCAGAAATAGGCCAGCGCCGCGGGCACCACTCCCAGATAAACCACGGTCAGTGTGTGGCCGAGCGGCGCGGTGGCGATCCGCGCGGGCAGGCCCCAGACGAACGGCAGCAGCACCGCGGTGCCGGTCCAGATCGCCCAGCTCACGCACTCCAGGCTGGTGTAGCGTTCGAGCAGCGGTTTCTGCAGCACCAGGTAGATCGCCGAGCAGAACGCGGCCACGAGGATCACCAGGGCGCGCGGCTCCAGGCTGAGCCGTCCCCCCTCGCCCAGGGCGATCAGGGTCACTCCGGCGAAACTGATCAGCATGCCCAGCCAGCCCACCCGGTCGATCCGCTCGCCCAGGAAAATGATGGACAGCACGGTGGTCAGGATGGGCAGGGTGTTGACCAGCAGGCTGGCCGAGCCGGCCGAGACCACCTGCTCGCCCCAGTTGAGCAGACAGTTGTAGATGCCGATGCCGAACAGTCCGGTCAGGAAAAGACGGGGGAAATCGGCGGCGCTGGGGATGCGCACGCCGCGGAACAGGGCCAGCACAGCCATCACGACCGAGGCCACGCCGTAGCGCAGCAGGGCCAGGTGCCAGGGCGAGTAGCTCTGGATAGCGTCCCGGATGCCCACGAACGCCGAGCCCCAGGTGAGCACGACAAACGCCACCGCCGTGCCCACGGCCAGACGGGAGGCGCCGACGAGGCTGTGTGAGGATGGATTTTCCATCCATAAAATTTAGCCTCGACAGGGGGTTCTGTAAATAGACAGGGCGAGGTGAGCGGCCCGGCGGGAAGATACGGTGGATCTGTCCAAGCTGTACCCAGCCTATTCCCATCTCGTAGTGGCGAACCTTGTGTTCGCCCGGCAGTTTATCTCTGCTTTCGTTTCGGCGTAAGCAGAAAAGCCAGCGGACAGGCAGGGTAAAGCCGATTGAGTTTGAAATCATTTCGGAGGGGCACGGCGCGCCGTGCCCCCACACTATATCAGCCGGCCTACTTGAGCGGCTGCAGCGCGTACCTGACCCAGCCCTGCCGGCTGCCGCCCGGCGGGACCACGAGCAGGCCGCTCTCGGCCTCGAACCCGCGGGCGTACAGGTTATGCGCATCGGGTGAGCTGGTGAGGTTCTCCACGCAGAAAAAGGGGTTCTCTGGCTGGTCGTAGACAATCAGGTGTCCGAACTCGGGCGAGGTTTCGAGAGTCAAGGCCAGTCCGGCCCGGCTGAACTGTATCCGCGCCGGGAACTCGGGCCGCATCCCGGTGAACACGTCATCCATGCGCAGGCCAGCCACCTCCACCGGCTGACGGATGTCCCAGGCGGCGCCCTCCACCGGCATTATTTTGCCAGTGGGCACCAGGTTTTCAAGCTCCATGCGCCCAGCCACCGGAGCGCTCAGCCGGATACCCTCCCGCCCGCCCGCGTAGTTCCAGTAGGGGTGCAGGCCGAAACCGAACGGCAGCGGGCGGTTGTCGTGGTTGTCCACGCTGAACGCCAGCTTGAGCCCGGAGGGGTCGAGGCTGTAGGTGAGGTCCAGACGGTGCTCGAAGGGGAACTTGCGGTAGAGCTCCGAGCCGGGCTTGAACTCGATCCAAGTGTGGAGCACCGCGGCGCCGTCCTCCACCCGCGGCGGCTCATACTCCCAGACTGCGTCCCGCACCAGCCCGTGGATATGGGTGTCATCGCGGTTGAGACCGAAATCGAACCGCTCGCCCCGGAAAGTGAACTTTCCGCCCGGGATACGGCAGGGCGTGGGATAGAGCACCGGGATGCCCCAGGTGGAGCCGTCGAACCTGTGCAGCGTGTCCGGGCGGTAGAGCAGCTCCACCCCGTCCCAGCTCAGGCTGAACATGTTCGCCCCAGCCGCGGGCGCAATCCGCGCCTCGATCACCCGCGGGGTGTCGACCCGCAGGACAACCACGTCGAGGCCCAGTTTCTGGTTGCTCTCCACCCAGGCCCGCACCCGCTCGCTCCGCCCGGCGCCGCCCGCCGCGCCGCAGGCGCACTGCACGACCAGCCCGGCGGCGCAGAACACCGCAGCCAGGCGTCCGCCCCAAGTTCCCTGCCTTCGAGTCATACCGCTCCTCCCGTTGAGAGAAGTATCCTGTCAAGAATCGACCGGATGAATTCTAACACGTTCGGGAGCGGGTGAGTCAAGAAAATAATCCGGGCTGTCAGCTGAACGGGCAGGAGCCGCCCGAGCAGCCGCCGCCGGCGCAGGAGGAGGGCCCGGACGGCGTGCCGTGGCCCACCTCCACGCCGAAAGCCGAAAAGATGCGCTCCATGGGCTGCGAGCCGCAACCCGGGCAGGCGTGCGGCTGCGCCTCGGCCCGGGTCTCCAGAAACTCCGACACATTACCGCAGCCGGTGCATCTGTACTCGTAGAGAGGCATGCTGTCCAACTCCTTTCCAGAGGGTTGTACCGTTCCGGATAAACATCTCTGCGCATGACAAGCTTAGCCAAAGCAATCTTCGGGCCGGGCAGCGGACACAAAGCCCCCTTTCAGCAATACAATTAATTACAACAACTTACAGCCCAGTCCAAGTTCCAGACACAACCGGCTTGTACTGTCAACGCGTTAACCATTAACATCAGGGGTTAAAAATTAACATGCGTTAACCGCCCCATCCCCTGACATTTCGGCCCCCTGTCAGCTCCGGACGGACAGGGTGGCATGCTTGATGCTTCTATGAGTGGTATCAGAGTATTGAAAAGGAGGCGGCAGTGCTGCGCCGCCCATCAGGGTCGCGTGGATCAGGCTTGCGAGGAGAAATGTCCGGTTCAGGTCGATGGAGTGGAGGCAGGCGCGATGATTAAAAACAAGCACCACTTGTCGAAAACAGACAATTCCCCCAACAGTGGTGGAGAATTGCCGTCCGGGAAAGGACAGAAAACCCACGCCGCAAAAGGTCACTCCGGCCGGCAAAAACCAGCGCCGGGCGAAACTGGAGTTCAGGCCGGCGGCAATGAACGGGTCCCGGAAGCGGAATGCCTGTCGATCATTCAGACCATCCCCGATATCGTCTACCGCCTGGATGCGGACGGCCGCTTCACCTTTATCTCGCGGGCGGTGAACCGCTACGGCTGGAACCCCCAGGAACTGCTCGGACATCATTTTCTGGAGCTGGTCCATCCGGAAGACCGGCAGAAAGCCTCCCACCGCCTGGATGAGCGCCGCACCGGAGAGCGCAGCACCCGCGCTTTCGAGATCCGTCTGCTCAACCGCAACGCCTCGGGCGGGCAGCCCCTGCCCGCCTTCCTTCTGGACGCCGAGGGACTGTACCTGAACGAGATACCGGCCGCGGACGCGTTTATCGGCTCGCAGGGAGTGGTCCGGGAAATCGACGTCTCCAGAAGCGGCGGTCCGCCTTCTTTGCGCCAGCGGGACTACACCTTTTCACTGGTGCGCTCCTCGCCGGCCCTGTACGTGGCCCTGGACTCGCAACTGCGCGTCCTGAACATGAACCCGGCCATGCTCGCCGCCCTGGGTTACACCCTGGAGGAGGTGCTGGAAGCCTACTACCCGGCGATGTTCGTCCCGCCTGAGGAACGCGACATGCTGATCGCCGCCCTGGAGAAAACAGTCCGCAACGAGACCGGGACCTGTATCCGCAGCACCGTTCTGACCCGGGAAGGCCGGAGGCGGCTGGTTGACTGGTTCGGCCGGACCCTGTTCGCCGAGGACGGTTCCCTGGATTACATTTTCAGCTTCGGTATCGATGTCACCGAACTGGAACGCGCCGAGGCGCTGCTGAAACGGCGCAGCGAGTTCGAATCGCTGGTGGCCTCGATCGCCACCGGCTTCATCAACATCCTGCCCGAAAAGACCGACTGGGAGATCAGCCGCTCGCTCGAAAAGATCGGTCTGCTCCTGGACCTTGATTGCTGCCTGCTCTACCGTCTCAACGAAAACAATACGGGCCTGGACCTGACCCATTCTTGGCATGCCAGCCAGTACTGCAACCAGGAGAAATTCCCCTCTCACCGGAACTTCCCCCCTTCGTCCTGGCTCCTGCAGCAACTCGAAAAATTCGAGACCATCGCTGCCCTGAAACTGGAGGAGCTTCCGGCGGAAGCCGCCGGGATAAAGGAACTGCTCGACGCGGCCGGGGTCCGCTCCGCAGTGATAGTCCCGCTGCTCTTCGCCGGGCGCCTGACCGGACTGATAGGCTTTTTCTGCACGCGCGAAATCACGGTCATGGACAAAGAGGATGTCGCCCTGCTCGAGACCACCAGCCACATCATCTCCAACGCCTTACAACACATGCAGGAGCATCATGTCATGGGAGAATACCGGGCCGCCGTTGAAAGCGCCGAGGACATGATCGCTGTGGTGGATGAAAACTACACCTACCGCCTGGCCAACTGGAGCTACCTGGAATTCGTGGGCCGCGGCCGCGAGCAGGTGGTGGGGCGCCACATGGAGGAAGTGCTGGGCAAAGAGATGTTCCGTTTCGAGATCAAGCCGCTGGTCGACCGGGCCCTGGCCGGAGAGGGCTTGGGGTTCGAGTCGGTGCGCCAGCACAACTCGATGGGAGAAAGGATCCTGCGCGTACATTACAGCCCGATGGAGGAACGTGACGGCACGCGGGCGCTGGTGGCGGTGATGAAGGATATCACGATCAAGAAACACGCCCTGGAGGCCCTGAAACGCTCGGAATCGAAATACCGCCACCTGGTGGAAAACGTGAACGACGTGTTCGTGGCCGTGGACCGGGAGGGACGGTTCAGCTATGTCAGTCCGACAGTCAAGCCCCTGACCGGTTATTCGCCGGATGACATGCTCGGGCGGAAATTTATGGATTTCATCTATCTGGAGGACAGGGACATCGTGCAGCAGCATTTCCAGAATGTGCTGACCGGTAAATTCGACCCCTTCGAGTACCGTCTTGTCACCCGCGACAGAGGGGTGCGCTGGGTCCATTCCTCCAGCCGCCAGATGATCGAGAACGGCAAGCCGGCCGGAATCCAGGGGGTTTTCTCCGATGTCACCGAGCGCAAGCTGGCCGAACATCTGCTGCGTGAAAGCGAGGAAAAGTACCGTCTCCTGATCGAAAATTCCGGAGTGGTCGTGGCCTTGATCGACCGCGAAGGTGTTTTCCACCTGGTAAACAGCACGGCCAAGAAATACCTGGGAGAAGAATCCCTGGCCAAAGACCAGAAAACAATGTGGGACTTTTTCCCGGAGGACGTGGCGGCGCAGCGGATGAAGGAAGTCCGCGGGGTGATCGACAGCGGCAAGGAGCTGAGCGTGGAAATCGAGGTGCCCCTGAAAAACGGCGCCCGGCGCTGTTTCCGCGCCAACCTTCAGCCCTGCTTCATCCCCATGCTCGACATTCCGGTCGTGCAACTGATCGCACACGACGTCACCGAGCTGAAAAAACTGGAGCAGGAGCGTATCAAAGCCGGCAAGCTCGAATCGATCGGCCTGCTGGCCGGCGGGATCGCCCACGATTTCAACAACGTCCTCACCACGATCCTGGGTAATATCACCCTGGCGCGGCTCTCGCCGGATGTGGGGGAGGAACTGGGCCGGACCCTGGCCGCGGCCGAGCAGGCCAGCATGCGCGCCAGGGACCTGACCCGCCAGTTGCTGACTTTCAGTCGCGGCGGAGCCCCGGTGCGCCGGCTCGTAAACCCGGCCGAACTGCTGCGCGAGGCGGTCGCCACCAGCCTGCGCGGCACGCCGGTCAAGGGCAGCTACGACATCGCGCCCGACCTTCTGCCAGCCAGTCTGGATGAAAGCCAGATCCGCCAGGTGATCGCCAATCTGGCGCAGAACGCGGTGCAGGCCATGTCCGAAGGCGGCACGCTGACCCTGAGCGCTGCCAATATCTGCCTGGAGAAAGAGAACGAATGCTCCCTGCCCTGGGGGACCTATCTCCAGATAACGCTCCGGGACACGGGCGAGGGCATTCCGCCCGAAAACATGCCCAAGATTTTCGACCCCTATTTCTCCACCCGTCCCGGCGGAGTCGGGCTGGGACTTGCCACCTGCTATTCGATCGTGAAGCGCCACGGCGGCTGCCTCCGGGTGGAATCCGAACCCGGCCGGGGCTCCTCGTTCCACGTCATCCTGCCGGCGATGGCGGAGCCGGAGCCGCCCGCCCCCCGGAAAGCGGAGCCGCCAGTCAAGGACGAGCGATGGCAACCCGCGGCCCGCATCCTGCTGCTGGATGACGAGCCGCAGGTGCGGCAGGTCATCTCGGCCATGCTCGGCCGTCTGGGGCACAAGGTCACGGGCACCGGGGACGGGAAGGACACGCTGAGGGAATACGAGCGGGCCCTGCGCGAGGGCAGGCCCTACGACCTGGTGATCATGGACCTGACCATTCCCTCGGGCATGGGAGGCAAGGAGACGATAGCCGAGTTGCGCAAACTCGACCCGAAGGTTAAAGCGGTGGTGGCAAGCGGGTACTCGCAGGACCCGATCCTGAGCGACCACTCCAGTTTCGGTTTCTGCGGCGTGGTGAACAAGCCTTTCCGCATGGACGACCTCATCCGGACCATCGCCCAGGCGCTACGCCAGCCGTCGGACTGACCCGCCCGAAACGGGAGCGGTCGTCCGACGGCTCTTTTTTTCTCTCTCTCTCGGCGTTAAAACCCTTTCTCAGTTGCCCTTGGGCGCGGCCTGGGCCTCAGCCTGGGCCTGGGCCTGGGCCGCCTGACGGTAGGCCTCCTGGGCCTCATCGGCGTGCCCCATGGATTCCAGTATCGCCGCTTTCATCGTAAACGCCTCGGCCACCGGGTTGACCGCCGCGGCCAGACGGACATAGCGCAGGGCATTCTCGGGGTCGTTCCGGTCCTTCCAGTAGATGTAGGCCAGGCTCAGGGCCGCGGCGGATATCTGGTGTACGCCCTCGCGGATCGTTTCCTTGTAGTAGGTCATAGCCTCGTCGCCTTTGCCCATCTTGAGCAAGTCGCCGGCCAGGCGGGCGTAGAGCTTGCCCATATCCTCACCGCTGGCGTGAAGGCTGCCCTTGAGCAGGGAGGTGGCCTCATCCAGGCGCCCCTGACGGTAGAGCAGGCTCTCGAGGGCCAGGACGATACGGATGTCGGAGGGTCGATAGCTCAGGCCGCGACGGTAGAGCGCCTCGGCCTCCTGGGCCCGCTCCCGGCCCTCGTACAACTGCCCCAGGAAAACGTAGCTCTCGATATCCACCGGATCGAGCTGGATCGCCCGCTCGTAGGCCTCGACCGCGCGGTCGTACTGGTTCAGGTGCATGCAGCTCCAGCCGAGGTTGATCCAGAGGTAGGGATAGGTGCTGTCCGCAACCAGGCCCCGCTCCAGGACAGCCCGGGCGGCGATGTAGTTCTGGTGCTTGTTCAGGCTGGCGCCCAGCTGGTTGAGGTGGAAACTGTCCTCGGGCTTAGGCGGATCGGGCATCTCGGAGACCAGGCGCTCCACCCCGGTTTCCGTGGTCTCGTTCTGCAGGGTGTCCCCGATCCGGCTGAAATCGGCATAGCGCCGGGCCCGGGTGGAATAGCCCAGAAAAACCACCACGCTGGCCAGCAGAAGAGCCACCGCCGCGGCACGCAACCGCCAGGGGCAGCTCAGGCGGCTGTCGAACGGCGGCAGGCCGGAGCCGTACACCACCAGCACCAGCAGCGGCGCCAGGAGCATGCTCCAGGCGCCCACCATAAAGCCGTAGGCCAGGCAGGAGGCAGTGCAGAACGCCGCGGCCCAGAGCGGACGGATGAACAGCACGACAGTGATGAACGGCACCAGGCTTATCAGCAGGTAGGGGTCGCGCACCTTGCCCAGGTGCGCGGCCAGAAGGGTCAGCAGGAACCCGCCCAGAGCGATGAAGACGGCCTGGCGCACTCCGGGCAGGGCCTTGCCACGCTCAGAAGGCTCCAGCCGTGTGGAGACCAGAGGCCCGCCCACGGCCACGCCCAGAAACAGGGCGCACAGCATCAACCAGTGCCAGAGCTCGGCCGGGTTGAGCGGCAGCCAGGTGGCGTCGATGTTGCTCACTTTCACGTGCAGCCACATGTGCAGCGGGAACAGCAGTGGCAGCAGCCAGCGCCAGCGGCTCTTGAAACCGCCGTAATAGAGGATCAGGAACACGCCCAGGAAATCCACACCGGTCGAAATCCAGGCGATCACCCCGGCGAACGGGACATCCGAATAGAACTGGTTACGCACCGGGATGGTCCAGACCCACCACTTGACCGCGGCGGCCGTGGCCTCCACCGCGTAGGCCACTGTCCCCATCATCAGGGCGGACAGGCCGGCCAGACGGAACAGCGGCACCTTCTCACCGTCACTCCCCCGGGTCAGCAGCCACTCCACGGTGGACCAGCACAGGTAGAGGGCGAAAATCCAGCCGATGCACTCCTGCAGCGAGGCCTGCCAGACCTTTACCACCGGACGGACCATCAGGTAGGGCAGCGTGGTGCCGCCCAGCAGGTTGGTGATTATCTGGTAGATCGTGTTGCCGCGCAGCACGCCGAAAGCGAAGCAACCGATGAAGAATATCAGCGTCGCGCGCCGTCCGCGGTAATGCCAGGAGTGTAACAGCAGCAGCAGTAACAGCAGCGAGGATGGAATCATCAGCAGAAGGTGCATAATCCCGTGTCCCTGAAGATTGTAAACGTCAGGCGCACGGCTCAGCGCGAGCCGCCGCCGCTGCCTCCGGAGCGTTGTCCGCCGCCGCCCTGGCTCAGGCTTTCGGCCACGAGACGGTAGCGCTCGGCCTCCTCGGGACGGCCCATTTTCTCGTAGGTCAAAGCCAGGTTCAGGTAGGCGGGAGTCAGGCCGGGCTGCAGGCTGATCGTCCGTTGATAGCATTCCACGGCCTCGTCCAGTTGGCCGCGGTTGGTGAGCTGCGCGCCGAGATTGAGCCAGGCCTCGGCCTTGAACGGGTCGCGCCGGGCCGCCTCGCGGTAGAGCGACTCCGCCGTGGCCCTGTCGCTGCGGCGCAGGGCCAGGTTGCCCAGGTTGAACATCGCGTTCGCGTCCTCCGGCGAGACCCGCAGGGCGCGCCGGAAATACTTCTCCGCCCGCGTGTAGTCCCCGGCGCGGTAGCGGATCAGCCCCAGGTTGACCAGGGTCTGCGGGCTGGCCGGGTTGACCGCCAGGGCGCGCTCGAAAGCCCGCTCCGAGGCGGAGGCGTTGCCGGCGTCCCCCTCGGCCAGGCCGAGCTGGAACCAGGCGTCCGCCTGCTGCGGGCGGATGGCCAGCACCTCGCGGTACCAGCGGCGGGCCTCATCCAGTTTGCCAAGTCCATAATAGTGGTTGGCCAGCTCGAAGCGGGCGATGAAATCGCCGTGATCCGCCGCGGCCAACCGGACCAGGGAATCCGGGTCAGGCGCGGGCGCCTCCATGAAATGACGGATATACCCGTCCTGGTCGTTCATTATCAGGGCCCGCCGGTAGAGCTCGTGGGCCACGGCGTGCTCCTCGAACACCCAACTGGCGAACTTGCCGCGGTAGAGGGTCTTGCGCGCCTCGAACCAGTAGTTCAGCTCGCGGTTCAGCGCGGCCAGACTGTCCGCCCCGCCGGGTGCGTTCCAGGTCAGGTGCGGGCCGATCGGCTCCAGGTTGTCCACCAGCCAGTGGTAGGTGTCCAGCGGCACCACCGGGGCCATCACGTGGGAGAACTCGACGATGGGATGGCTGTCCTCGTTGAGCGGCGCGCCCTCGAGCAGCCCGGCCAGCCGCTCCTGGCCCATCATGAACAGCGACAGGAACGACAGCGGCTGCGACAGGCTGATCTCGCCCAGGTCGCGCGCGATGGCCGGGTCCTGGAGACGGCGCCGCAGCTCGGGGTAATCCGGCTTGAACGGCTCGCGCGTACCCAGCAGGATCAGGTTCGAGGGGTTGCAGTACCAGAGCGTGCTGTGCGGGAAAACGTCCATGAAACTCTTGAGCAGCGAGCGAAACTCGGCCAGGCTCAGGCCGTTGGTGGGCAGCCAGGCGCAGACCGTGCCGCCGGGGGCCAGGGCGCGGTCGCATAGACGGTAGAAATCGTGGGTGTACAGGGCCGGGCTGAGCTTGGGATGGATCGCGTTGAACGAGATGATGTCGTATTTGGCCTCGGAGGTGAGGATCGTGTTCCGCCCGTCGTTGAAAATCATCCGCACCCTGGAGCTGTCCATCACGCCGTGGTTCTCGGGCGCGAAATAGGGGGCGGTCAGGACCTCGTCCGGCACCAGCTCCACGCAGGCCGCGTCCTCCAGCCCGTAGCGGGTGGCGGTGTAGATCGTGTTGCCCAGGCCGAAACCCACCACCAGGATGTTCCTCGGGTGTGTGTGGAACAGGATCGGCAGATGGGCCAGCAGCTTGTGGATCACCATGTCCTCGAACCCGGTGTAGGCCGTGCTCTCGCCGTTGATGTTCAGCTCGCGGTCGCCGCTGTTGTTGCGCAGCACGGCCACGCTGGCCGCCGCGCCCTCCTTGACGAACAGGACCTGCTTGCCCGAGTCCTCCAGGTCGTGCTGCACCACCGGGACCAGGCTGCCGCCCGCCACCAGTCCGAGCACGGCCAGGACAGCCAGGGCCGGCGAGCCGACCAGACCGGCTTTGCGCACCACGGCGCTCCCCGGGTCGTCCTCCAAGGCGAAAGCCGCCACGCAGAGCGCGGTGTTGAGCAGGGCCACAGCCAGGATCGAGCCGGTGATCCCGGTCAGCGGCAACAGCACGAGGCCGGCGCAGAGCGAGCCGAGGATCGTGCCCACGGTGTTGGCGGCGTACAGAAGGCCCACCCCGCGACCGGAGCCGGCCCCGGCGCGCACGTAAATCCGGTTGACCAGCGGGAACGAGGCCCCCATGGCCAGGGTCGGCACGCCCAGCACCAGCAGGCAGAGGATGAAGCGGGCGAACATGGTCTCCCACCAGGAGATGGCCCCCAGCAGAAGGTTAAGCTTCTGATAGAGCACCGGCAACTGGCCGATCAGCGGGATACTGGCCAGGGCCGCCAGCGAGATCACGGCCTGCAGCAGGCCGAAAGCCAGCAGGGGACGCAGGCTGCGGTCGGCCCAACGACCCACGGCCAGGCTGCCCAGGGCGATCCCGGCCAGGAAGCAGATCAGGATCATGGTGAAAGCGTGGACCGACAGGCCGACAAAATAGATCAGCGCGCGGGTCCAGAGAACTTCATAAGCCAGGGCGGTGAAACCGGCGGCCGCGTACAGCCAGGGGATCCAGCGCCGGATGCCCTCAGGGTACTCGCGCACCGGCTTTGCGTTGCGCGCCTGACGCGGCTCGGGCGCGGCCGGTGCGGGCTGCGTTCCACTAAGGCGCGCGGTCAGCATGAAAGCCACTCCCGCGGCGGCCAGGTTCCCGGCCACGGCGGCCAGGTTGGTGGCGCTCTCGCCGTAGCTTCCGATCAGCCAGAACCCCGCGGCGAAACTACCGCACACCGCCCCCAGGGTGTTGATCCCGTAGAGCCGCCCCACGCGCAGCCCCACCTCGGCGCCGGAGCGGACCAGGAAACGGCTCATCACCGGCAGGGTCGCCCCCATCAGGGCGGTGGGCACGAGCAGGATGGCCGCTGAGAGGCAGAAACGCACAGCGAACAGGCCGAGGCCCGCGCTGAGGCCCATGCGGCTCAAGGCGACATAGGCCCCGTCCAGCACCGGCAGCAGAAGGAACATCACCGCCGCGCCGGCGGCGCCGATCCCGGCCTCGACCCAGGCATAGAGGGTCAGCGGACTGCGATGGCGCTCGGCCAGGCGGCCGAACAGCCAGCTTCCCAGAGCCAGCCCGCCCATATAAACCGCCAGGACCGTGCTCACCGCCTGGACCGTGCTGCCGAAAGCCAGCCCGAGCTTGCGCATCCAGATCAGTTCGTAGACCAGCCCGCTCATCCCGGACAGGAAAAAGCAGATGTAAATCCAGACCGTCGCCACCGGCATGCGTCTGCCTCACCCCTAATAGTACCCTGGCTTGGAATAGGGCCGGAATATCAGCACACTGTTTTTCCGGCATGCAATAAGGCCTAAAATATACATCAAGGTCCCAATCGCGCCAGAAATAACAGGCTCGACGTCGGACGGATGCCCCGGCGGGCCGGCTGGACCGGGGACTCGATGCCGGACGGAGTTTGTTCGTGACGAGACCCTAATTTTTTTGTTGACACTTCAAAAAAAATATCGTATACACTTACCTGTTCCGCAGATGCCGTTGTGCCATGTCCCTTTTCACCCTTATTAACTCATTAAAGCGCAACATTTTACAACATGCAATCGCGATAAATAATCCGCCGGATTAAGTCGTACGTTTTGGGACGACTTTATTGTTTTTCCACCCGGACAGAGCAGATTTCGAGGTCTGTTCCCAGCCGGCGAAGCTGAAAGAGAACCCGAAAGGCCTGCCCCGCCCTTGTCCGGCGGTGGCACAGGCAAGACGAACAGTAAATATCTCCATATCTTGCTTCTTATACGCGGATCCGGTATACGCGCTTCGCCCGGCACGGCGCTCATCGCAGCGTGCATTCTCCGGGCGCCCGGGCCTTGGGACCATAACCCTATGCAGGCCAATGCTTCTGATATTTTTGCGACGTTTCGGTAGACGTACTTTTTCGTACGACTATATCTGTTTATCCGATGTTTATACGGTCACGAACCGGTTCTCCGGTTATTTCCCCACCGGCCCGGCGCGGTTTCTGTCCGGGCGGCCAAATCACTGAAAAATCCAAGCGCGAAAGGAGGAGCCAGACAGTCCGCAGCGATCGCCGGACGCCCCGGCGGAACGCGACAGTCATTGTCTCGAAAGGAGGAAGCGATACGGCCTTGATATCTTGTCCAAGTCAGGATTCCACAGAAATGAATCTTTCAGGGGGATCTATGTCCATTATTCGTAAATTGTTTTCCTCATCCACCATCCTGGCCCTGAGCACGACCCTGCTTCTGGCTGCGTCGAGCGTGTTCGCCCAGCTCAACACGGCCAAGGTCGAGGGTACGGTCAGGGACAAGGAAACAGGTCAGGCCCTGGCCGGAGTCCAGGTCGTTGTCGACGGCACCCGTTTGGGCAACGTGACCAACTCCGACGGGTATTATTTCATTCTGAACGTTCCGGCCGGACGCAAGAACGTGACCTTCACGTTCACCGGCTATCAGAAAACCACGATTTCCAATGTCATGCTGCTGGCCGGCCAGACCACCACGGTGGATGCCAACCTGAGCAGCACGGTGGTCGAGATGGAAGGGATCACGGTCGAGGGCGCCGCCGAAGTGCTGGTCCCGCGCGACAACACCGTGACCAAGCAGCGTCTGACCGCCGAGAAGCTGGATGAAACCCCGACCACCAAGCTCGAGGACCTGATGGTCCTGGAAGCCGGCGTGCAGAGCGGTGGTGAGGGCGGACGTTCCCGCGGCCTGCGTATCCGCGGCGGCCGCGTGGGTGAGGAAGCCATGGTGGTCGACGGCGTCACGGTGCGTAACTTCACCGCCAACCCGTTCCGCGAAGGCGCATTCTGGATCTGGAACCAGGAACAGGGCGCCCAGGGGGAGGACACCACCCCGCTGGAATTCTCCACCAACGCGGTCGAGGAAGTCGACATCCTGACCGGTGGGTTCCAGGCCGAGTACGGCCAGGCCCAGAGCGGTATCATCAACATCGTGACCAAGGAAGGCGGCCCGGACTACAAGGGCAGCTTGCGGTTCATCAGCGACGGGCTCAACCCCCGCACCTCCGATTACGGCTACAACCAGGTCCAGGCCAGCATCGGCGGCCCGGTCCCGCTGGTCAAGGACCTGTTCTTCCAGGGTTCGGCCGAAATCCAGGGTTTCACTGACCGTTTCCCCACGCATGCCGATGAGGGTTTCCGCGGCGTCAACCAGGACTTCGTGGACCACCTGAACACCGCGGTCAGCAACGACCCGGTCTTCGGCGCCCAGAGCCCGGCCTACAGCCTCGACATGCTGCGCACCGGTCGCGAGAGTTTCAAGACCCGCATGCTGGCCGACTACCCCGACCTGGTGGTGGACCCGGCCTACAGCATGGACCAGGGCTTGTACTCCCCGGCCAACCCCGCCCGTCAGCCCCGCAACTGGCAGGACCGCACCACGGCCTCGGGCAAGCTGACCTATTCGCCGTTCTCCGGCCTGAAACTGATGGGCAGCGCGCAGTTCTCGCGCGACCAGAACACCTGGCCAAACCTGACCAGCGACGCCGGTGACGACACGTATTTCAACAACGGCTTCGTCACCAGCGACATGTGGCCGCAGCGCCGCTGGGACGCCAGCCGCGGCGACCATCTGGTCACGCAGTCCGACGGCTCCGACTACTGGTGGGCGATCATCCCCCAGAACACCGCGCGCCGCACCCGCACCACCAACGTGATCGCCGGCGCCAACTGGGACTTCTACAAGACCGCCACCCGCAACGCCTCGTTGCAGTTCCGTTACACGAACTTCCGGGTGCAGGACATCAACAACTCGAACATCAAGGACAACTACGAGCGCGATACGTTCCTGTCCTGGACCCCGCACGATGTGCCGTTCGAGGTCGAGACTTTCCCGAACCGGGAAGGCGCGAAATCGCCGGCCGACGCAGCTTACTACTATCCGGACGGATACAGCGAATGGAACCGCGACGGCCAGTGGGCCACCCCATTCGGTTACAATTCCCAGACCCAGTTGTACTACATGACTTACCGCTATACCCGTGAAATGCAGAACAACTACAAGGCGGATATCGATTTCCAGATCGACCGCCACAACCGGGCCAAGTTCGGCACCCAGGTCACCCTGTTCGACAACCAGCAGTTCACCATCTCTCCAGGCTCGTTCGGGATGATCCGCCAGTTGGACAACGAGTTCAAGTACCGTCCGCGCATGTACGCTTTCTATGCCCAGAACCGTACCGACCTCGGTGATTTCGTGTTCGATTACGGCCTGCGCTACGACAGCTTCCAGCCGCGGGACAACTGGGGCTTCCGTAACGGCGATTACTGGGCCGAGCGCTACTATCCCGAGAACTTCCACGAGTTCTCGCCGCGCTTTGACGTGGCTTTCCCGGTGACCGACAAGGCTCAGCTGCGTTTCAGCTACGGCGTGTTCACCCAGTTGCCCACCATGAACGCCCTGTTCAGCGGCTCCAACCCAGGCGGCCTGGGCTTCTCCCGCACGGATGCTTTCGAGAGCGGGATGAGCTACCTGCTGAGCGACGACGTGGTGGTGGACATGGTCGGCTTCTACCGCGATGTGGACGGCAACCTGTCGCGCGGCGATTTCTTCCGCGACTACTACGAGTGGCACACCGGCCGTCACGTGCGCGGCCTGGAAAACGGCTACACCAACTGGGACAAGGGCAACATCAAGGGCATGGACCTCACCCTGAAGAAGCGCTTCTCTCAGAATTATTCGGTCAACGTGATGTACACCATGCAGTTCTCGCGCACCACCGGCTCCAGCTACCTGGCCAGCACCAATGACGAACTGGTGCCGATAGAAGGCGACCGGACCCACAAGTTCACCACCTACCTGAACTACGTGGTGCCCAAGAACGTGGTCTCCAACGAGATCGCCAACATGCTGCTGCAGGACCTGAGCGCCTATTCGATCTTCACCTTCTCCAGCGGCCAGCCCTCGGGCGCGCCCGGCGACCTCAGCCGCCGTCGCGGCCGTTGGGACTACAACGTGGACCTGCGCCTGAGCAAGCCTATTTTCCTGGGCAAGACCCGGCGCCTGTCGGTCATGTGTGACCTGACCAACCTTACCAACCGGAAGCTCCCGCGGCCCTATCCCTCCGGCTACACCTACCAGGGCAACCGTTATGTCACCGGCGGGGTGGACCTGAAGTGGGAAGACGCCAATTTCGACAAGAAATGGCTGTTCCAGGCCGATTTCAACGGCGACGGCGTTCTGTCGGTCGAGGAAGCTGCCAAGGGCGCTATCGCCAGTTCTGTAATGTCCAACCTTTCCAACCTGACCGGCTGGGGTATCGCCCGTCAGATCAGGCTGGGACTGGATTACAGCTTCTGACCCACAGCACCCGTGTAATCGACTGGCAAGGTTTATCCTGATTCAAACAGGAGATTGGATATGCACAATATGAAGCCTCACTTTTTTAAACTGGCCCTCGTTGCCCTGACCCTGGGTTTCACCTGCCAGGCGCTGGCACTGCAGTCCCAGGTGCGGAGGTCTCAAGGCAACAACCTGGGCTTGCAGTTCGCCCTGAGCTCGAATGTACTGTGTGAAGAGTACGGCAGCTACCACGAGTATCCCCGTGGCTCCGGCAACAAATTCATGTTCTATGAAGGCGGCTGGGGGCATTTCCTCACAGTAGCGCGTGATATCAACGGTGACGGCATCGCGGAAGACACCGCTTACGGCACCGGCACCCGCGGCCGTACTATCGGCGGCGGGCGCGGCACCCTCGAAGCCCACGACCTTCTGCAACAGGGCTTCAACGCCGGCGAGCGCATGTCCCAGTGGTGCAGCCGCATCGAGGTCAACGAGGTCTGGTCCTCGCTCGACCCCGACAACCTGAACCGCTGGCCGGCCGAGTTCCGCGAGGGACGCACCATGAGCGGCGCGCCGATCCTGCACGGCAAGGAAACCATCTGCGCCATGCACACCGACGTGTTCAACAAGACCTACGCCGGTGGCCTTCCGCCGTTGGGAGCCGATTTCGAGTACTCTTTCTATTTCCTGGATTACGGCGAAAGCAACGACATCGCCTACGGCAACCTGTTCATCCGCAACATGTCCGAGTACCTGCAGTGGAACGAGAACCCGGATTTCGTCGCCCAGACCGCTAACACCCCGCAGGGGCAGAACTGGAACGAGTTCTACCTGTGTTACGTGACGAACTACTACTCCTCCGGCGGCGCGGATGACCTCCACGGCGACGAGGGCTGGGTCCTGCACCCGGAAAAGGAAATCATCGGTCTGACCGACTACGACGGCATTGAGGCCGGGTTCACCAACGGCGGCTATGTCCCGGTCCTCGCCTACAAGACCCTGCGCAACGCCTCCTGGGACGGCGAGACGATGCACCTGTCCAACGTCAGCAACACCCGTTTCGGCGGCGGCGAGTTCGGTCTGACCGGCTCGCCGGACATCGCCACCAAGGCGCCCGGCCAGATGCACCTCTGGGCCAAGGGCGTGATGGAGGACGGCACCGAAGCGAATCCGGTCGACGATTTCAAGGGCCAGCTCAGCCCCTGGACCGGCCGCCTGGCTATCGGCACCCCCGGCGCGCTGAAGCCCACCGACAGTCGCTACAACCAGTGGCTCTGGGGCCGTCAGGCCAGAATCAACTACGCCTCGTTCGGTCCGCTGCACAATTTCGGGCCGCGTGACAGCACCAGCACGACTTTCGCCATCATGTTCGCCTATCCGGCCAACCCGCCGTTCGTGCTCAAGCCGTCCTCGCTCGAATACATCGACGATCCGAACGTGCAGACGCAGCTCAAGCCGATGGAGCACATGGGCGACGTTGTGAAGCTGGTGTACGAGGGCGGCTACATCCTGCCCGAGACCCCGGTCCCGCCGGCGCTGACCATCATCCCCGGCGACCGTAAAGTCACGATCACCTGGAGCAACGTCAACCTCAACACGCCGGACGCCTACTACGGCTTCATCCAGCAGCATCCGGAAGTCGACCCCAACGGCTACTATCGCGAGTACGACTTCGAGGGCTTCAAGCTGTTCCGCAACTACACCGGCCCGCAGGATGCGCATTCCGAGATGATCTATCAGTGCAGCCTGACCGACAACAACATCAAGTTCTTCTATGTCGACACCCAGGACAAGGACCTCAGCTACAGCCGTCTGCGTAACGGCCTGAAGATCTGGTACGCCCTGGTGCCCTACGACAAGAACTACGATGTGAAGACCGGTGCGGAGTTCAGCCTGCCGGCGCCGGGCACCTCCATGACCTGGAACCGCCCGTTCCCCGAGGGTTACCACACCGTGCGCGGCCGTTCGGACGCCAGCAACTTCAAGATGGCCGAAATCGACGGGACTGTTCAATTCGTCGCGGCTGACGGCTCCGAGACCGAAGACCTGCTGAAAACTACGCTCGCCGGTCCGGGAGATGGCAGCCTGACCGATCCTCCGGTCGCCCTGACCCCGCTGCCTTTCAACGATCTGGTTTTCATCCCGGTCAACAACGAGCGCCTTACCGCAGCCAAGACCATTTACCTCGTGGTCGATGACCGTATCGCCTATGACGCCGGCTGCGCCGGCCAGCGCCAGAATGTCGAAAACACGCTGAAACTGGTCGATGGCACTTACACCAGTTCCATCCTTTCACTGTCCGGCGGCGGCTCCGAGAATCCCAAGCTGTCGTTCCAGGGCCCGGTGGATAACGCCGGCGTCAACTACGGCTTCGATTTCACCTTCGCGGGCATGGACGTGTCCGGTTCCTACGGCGGCGTCTACCTGCATGTCAACACCGGCAGCTACAGCGGCGCGACAGTCCAGGTGGTCGATTCCCGCTGGTGCGGACCGACTGTCTCCCCCGGCACGGCGCCCAGCAACCTCTACACCACCAAGGCCGGCCGTTTCCAGGTGACCTGGAAAGATGCCGGCGGCGGCAACCTGACGGTCGAGGTGAAAGACCTGACCCGTAGCGCCGACCTCAGCCACGTGGACTTCCCGGATGAGTACGGCTGGGGCTTCCAGACCGCCGAGGGTTACGGCGGCGACATGGGCGGCGGCGGCTCCCGTGGTACGTACTACGACGAGGCCTTCACCAACCACCTGCCGAAGAACCAGCGCACGGCGAAGATGGCGACCACGATGCCCGCTGACAACACGGCCAAGTTCGGCCTGTTCGTCAATGGCATCCTCTGGGTCTTCCACAAGGACCTGGGCGACGGCATCACGATGCCGGCTGCCGGCACCACGCTGGTGATCGACAACGCCTACGGCTACTGGAACGGCGACATGACCAAGTTCACCCAGGTCCCCGACATGGCTCATCCGGGCGACAAGTGGGAGATCAAGATCAAGCCGTCCTCGATGCTCGATTCCGACATCGACCTGAGCAAGATCAAGGTCGTGCCCAATCCCTACATCGCCAGCTCGGTGCTCGACGAGTCCAGCAGCTCCCGCAGGATCGATTTCGTCAACCTGCCGGACAAGTGCACGATCCGCATCTATTCTCTGGGCGGCAACCTGGTCAACGTCCTCAACCACATCGGCTCCAGCCGCACCGGCTGGGGTAACTACACGGATGTGGACGCCATCCAGGCTGATAACTCTCCGTTCGTGTTCGAGGGTTACGACAACCACAGCGGCACCGAACCCTGGAACATGAAGAACCGTTTCGGGCAGACAGTGGCCAGCGGACTCTACTTCTATCACGTGTCGGACGCCAGAGGGAAGACGCATACCGGTAAGTTCTACATCATCAACTAAGGGGATGGACCCGATGATTGAAACTTACCCTTTACGCGATTCCCGGACGCATGTACGGAGGCTTCATATGTTGAAAAAAATGGCTTATGCCATCTTCACCGCCGTAGTGGCCCTGGCGTTCGTTGCGCTTCCGCTGTTCGCGCAGGGCATCGAGCGCAAGGAATACACCGGCTTGGACAAGTATCCCAGCCAGGGTCGTCCAAGCGGCTCCTCATTCGTCGGCATCCGCGCCGCCGAATTTCTGACCATCCCGGTCGGGGCCCGCGCCATCGGTATGGGCGGCGCCTATTCCGCAGTGGCGGATGATATCACCTCGATCTGGTGGAACCCGGCCGGTCTGGGATTCATGCAGAATCGGGAAGTCATGTTCAACGTGGTCGATTACACTCTCGACCTGACTTACAACTACGCCGCCGCCGCAGTGCCGGTCATGGACAACCGGATGACAGTGGGTTTCTTCTTCGGCTATCTGGATATCCCGGATGAGGAAATCACCACCATCACCAGTCCGAACGGCACGGGCAGCTTCTACAACGCCTATGATTTCCAGATGGGCGGCGCGCTGGCCTACAACCTTTCCGACCGTTTCACCGCCGGCGTCAACCTGAAGTATATCCACCAGGATTTCTTTCAGGACATCTCCGGCAACGCGTTCGGCATCGATGCAGGCGCGATTTACCACACCGAGCTGATGGACCGCGAGATCCGCTTCTCGTTCGCCATCCAGAACCTCGGCACCAACATCACCATGCGCGGCGACAAGCTGCGCGCCTCACTGCCGCCGCAGAGCATGACCGGCGGCATTCCCGATGGCTATGGGGACTATTCGACCGACCCGTTCGCCATGGTGAACCGCTCCACCCGTGATGCCTATTTCCTGACCCACACCTACCGCCTGCCGACCGTGGTCAAGATCGCGCTGGCCTACAACATCTACACGAGCGAGAAGGCCAACTGGCTGGCCGCCGGCGAAATCTGGCGTAACAGCAACATCCCGATCAGCTACACTGCCGGCACCGAGCTGAACTACAACTTCACCCCCTTCCTGAGCGGCGCTCTGCGCATGGGTTGGGAAGTGAAGACCGACGAACTGACCGACAAGACCGACGAGATGGGCCTCGCCTACTACGGCGACGATCCCACCATGCGCGGGTTCAGCTTCGGCGGCGGGTTCAAGCAGACTTTCGGCGGCCGGAACATCGGATTCAACTACGCTTACAAGAACAAAGGCCGCCTTACCGCGGACAACTTCTTCACCATCAGCGTAGGCTTCTGATCCGGGCCTGACACAGAAGGCCCTCCCCCATGAGGGGGAGGGCCTTTTTTTCCCTTGGCTCTCCACGCTGTTTTCAGCCAGTCACTCCCGTCGACCGCCCAGCCCGCAGGAACCATCCTCCACAACATGCCGCCCCGGTGGCTGTTCCCGCCCCCCCCAGCGCCTAATCCCCGGGGGGTTAGCAAGGGGCCCCTCCTCCCGGCGCCAGTCCACGGGCATGGCCGGCCGCGCGCCGCCTGGATCTGTAACCGTGGAGAGGCCGCCACACCGTACAAAGCCGTCCCCCCGCCCATCCACACCCTCGCCCCCTGCCAGCCGTCTGACCGAGGAACCTGCACCACCCCCATAAAAACCGGTCCCCGCCTGCGAGCGCGGGGACCGGTCCGGGGTGATCCGTGAAACCAGTATTTTACTGCGGATGGAGGAGAGCTCTGCGTGCCCTATCTCAGGAGAACCATCTTTCTGGTCATCACGAAATCACCGGCCTGCATGCGATAGAAGTAGACACCGCTGGCCACGGCCTGGCCGCGGTTGTCGTTGCCGTCCCAGAAAACCTGGTAGGCGCCCGGGGTGCGCACCTCATCGATCAGGGTGCGCACTGTGCTGCCGCGCAGGTCGTACACTTTCAGGCTCACCTTGCCGTTGGAGCCCTCGGGCACCGCGAACGAGATCGTGGTGGAGGGGTTGAACGGGTTGGGCGAGTTCTGGGCCAGGGAGAAAGCCTTGGGCAGCGAGGCCGGAGCGCCGGCGCCGTACATGGCCACGTGGAACTCGGCTTCCTGCTCCTCGGTCAGGCCCATGACCTGTATCTGGGTTTCGAGGAACCTGACCTCGTCCTCGCTCAGCCTGGGCGCGGACACAGCCGAAGCGCCGGCGATCATGCCGCCGTCGACCGAGGCCAGCAGTACAGTGGAACCGGAGCAGTTGCCGTTGCGTATATCGAGCAGCAGGTCCACGGCGTCGTTGATCATGTAGTGGCCGTCATGGTTCCAGTCCAGGCGCGAGTCGGTGGGATTGCTGCGGCTGAGCAGCAGCATGAAGATCACGTCCGACACGTCGTTCTTGCTGTCCAGGTTGAAATCGCAGTTCTTCTTGCCTGTGGTGTCCTGATGCGTGGTATCCTGGTAGACCGTGTGGCTCAGGAAACCGGCCTTGTCCAGGAAAGTCCAGCCCAGGGCCCAGTCATCGGTGGCGTTGAACGCACCCTTGTAGGTGACCTGCGTATAGAACCCGTCGCTCGGGACTGCGGCGCCGACGCTCAGGGCCGGGCTGCCGAACTCCACGCGCGGGTCCAGCTTGCCGTCGTTGGTGCGGCTGATCCCGCGCAGCTTGGGATTGACGATGTCGTTGTGATTGGCGGCATCGCTCATATAGGTCACGACATAGGCGCTGGTCGTGGCCCCGTTCAGCACCAGGTCGGTCCAGGTGCTGCCCGCGCCGTAACCGTAGAATAGGTTGTTGGTCAGGGTCAGGTCGCCGACTTCCAGGCGGTGACGGCTGTCCTCGCCGCTGGTCAGGTCCTCGACGTCGATCGCCTTGTTGTTGAAATCCGTGAACACGCTGTTCATGTAGCGGCCACCGGCGTTGTCACGGAAGATGAAGGTCAGGTCGTTCTCGACATTGGCCGTGCCCACTCCGGCGCCAATGTAGGTGGAATTGTAGTGCACCGGGATCGACAGCGGAAGCCCGTCCTCCGGAACCGTGCCGCCGTCATGCTCGCCGCCGCGGTTGCCGATGCCGTTCTGGTCGCTCTGGATCGCGAACCAGAACTGGCTCTTGCCGTTGAAGCCTTCATCCGTGTCAAAGCTGTCGTCGCCGTTGAAAGCGCTGATCAGGTACTTGGTGTTCACCGTGCCGCCGAACCATTCGTAACCGTCATCGGCGTTGTTGAACACCTCGATGTGGTCGATCGTGGTGCCGTCGCCCACCGCGCCGAAAGTCAGTCCGTTGATCTCGTTGCCCGCGCCGATGTCCGTGCCGCCGTAGCGCAGCGAGCAGTACTGCATGATACCGCTGTTGTCATGGTCATCCGTGCCGCCGTAAGCGCCGCGCGGCTCAGTGTCGGGGATACCCTCGATGTTGCCGGTGCCCTTGGCCGTGTTGATGCGGGCCTTGCCCAGCAGGATCACGCCGCCCCAGAGGCCACGGGCGTCCAGCGGAAGGTCGTCGACCTCATCCACATTGTCCGACTCGGCGGTGAAGATGATCGGCTTGACCGCCGTGCCCTGAGCGTAAATTTTGCCGCCGCGGGCCACGATCAGAGCGCTGGCGTTCACACCCTGACCGGGCTTGCCCTTGATCACCGTGCCGGGCTGGATGGTCAGGACCTCGCCGTCCTCGACGAACACGAAGCCGTTCAGTGCATAAATCGTGTCAGCATAGAAAGTGGTGTTCCTGGTGATGTCCTTGTCCGCCACGACCTTGACCGGCTTGCCGGACTCGACCGGGGTGGCCAGGTAACCGGCCTGATCCAGGAACGTCCAGCCCCGCAGCCAGTTGTCACCGGCATCCGGACCGAACGCACCCTTGTAGCTCACCTGGGTGTAGAACCCGTCGCTCGGGACCGTGGCGCCGGCTGTCAACGCCGGGCTGCCCGACTTGGGCCGCGGGTCGAGCATGCCGTTGCTGGTGCGGCTGATCCCATGAAGCATCGGATCGCTGATGCTGTTGTGGTTGGCCGCGTCGCTCAGGTAGGTCACGACATAGGCGTTCGTCGTGGTCCCGTTGTGCACCAGCTTGTCCCAGGTGCTGCCCGCGCCGTAACCGTAGAATAGATTGTTGGTCAGGGTAAGGTCGCCCAGTTCCAGGCGGTGACGGCTGTCCTCGCCGCTGGTCAGGTCCTCGACATCTATCGCTTCATTGTTGAAATCCGTGAATACGCTGTTCATGTAGCGGCCGCCGGCGTTGTCACGGAAGATGAAGGTCAGGTCGTTCTCGACATTGGCCGTGCCCACTCCGGCGCCGATGTAGGTGCAGTTGTAGTGCACCGGGATCGACAGCGGAAGCCCGTCCTCCGGAACCGTGCCGCCGTCATGCTCGCCGCCGCGGTTGCCGATGCCGTTCTGGTCGCTCTGGATCGCGAACCAGAACTGGCTCTTGCCGTTGAAGCCCTCGTCCGTGTCAAAGCTGTCGTCGCCGTTGAAAGCGCTGACCAGGTACTTGGTGTTCACCGTGCCGCCGAACCACTCGTAGCCGTCATCGGCGTTGTTGAACACCTCGATGTGGTCGACCACGGTGCTGTCGCCCACCGCGCCGAAAGTCAGGCCGTTGATCTCGTTGCCCGCGCCGATGTCAGTGCCGCCGTAGCGCAGGGAGAGGTACTGGTACACACCGCTGTTGTCATGGTCGTTGCTGCCGCCGTAGGCGCCGCGGGGCTCGGTGTCGGGAATACCCTCGATGTTGCCGGTGCCCTTGGCCGTGTTGATACGGGCCTTGCCCAGCAGGATCAGGCCGCCCCAGAGGCCGCGGCTGTCGCTTGGTAAATCGTTCGGGTTATCCACATCGTCGGATTCAGCGGTGAAAATGATCGGCTGGCTGGAGGAGCCGCGGGCGTAGATCCTGCCGCCGCGGGCCACGATCAGAGCGCTGGCGTTCACGCCCTGGCCGGGCTTGCCCTTGATCACCGTTCCGGCCTGTATGTTCAGGACCTCGCCGTCCTCGACGAACACGAAGCCGTTGAGCACGTAAACCGTATCCTTGGACCAGGTCGTGTTGCCAACTATGTCGGCATCGGTGATCTGTCTGACCGGCCGGCTGCCCTGGGCGAACACCGTGAGCGGCGCCAGCGCCATAAAGAGCATGAGTAACAGACTTTTTCTCAACATGAATCCATCCTGTCTAATGGTTAAAGCCTTGCTGTTACCCTTCCGGGAAGGATAACCTCGTTAAGGAACAGACACGGACGTTCCCTACATGCAGCGCCCTCCTCGATTTCTGCCGGCGGGGCCGGACCCTCCGGTCCCACCGGTCTTTGGGGTGACACTCAACAACGGATTGAAGTCCCGATCTGTCTATTTCAGGCTGTAATTGACTCCAAGGGAGAACACACGTCCCAGGCGGTATTCCTGTTCCACGTAGTCTTTCGACTTGAAGTGCTGCACCTTGCGTATCCGGGAATCCAGAAGGTTGTGCGCTCCGAACTTGAGGCTGTAGCCGTGCCAGACTTTCTGGGTCAGGGTGAAATCGAGCATGGAGGCGGGCTGCTCGAAGACATTTGGGGTGCCGCCCAGGCTCACCTCGCTCATCCGCTCGCCGATGACATTGTAAGTAAGCGAGGCCAGGGAGCCGCGCTCCGGGTTGTCGTAGCTCAGGTCCAGGTTCAGCACGTAGGGCGGCTGGCCCTGGAGCTGGCGCTTGCCGGAGGCGTATGGGTTGAGCGAGCGGATGACCTCCAGCTCATCCGGGGCGATATTGACCGCGGAGTGAGTGAAAGTCAGGTTGGCGCCGACACTGTAGCGGCCGAGCAGCTCGTTGAGGCGCATCAGGCGCAGGCGGCCCTCCAGCTCCAGGCCGTAGACCCTGGCGCGATCCACGTTCTGGTACTGCACCTCGCCGTTGATCGTCTTGATCACGCGCTCGATGGGGTTGCTGAAATCCTTGTAGAAGCCGCTGACCGCCAGGACCTCACCCGATCCGTAGAACCACTCCCAGCGCAGGTCGTAGTTGTCGATCAGGGTGCGCTCGAGATTCTGGTTGCCGATGAAGAAGACATCGCCCACGAAATCGAACGAGGCGTAAGGCGCCATTTCGCGGAAATTCGGCCGGGCCAGGGTGCGGCCATAGGCGGCGCGGAAATTGACGTCATCGCGCAGCAGGTAGATCATGTTGATCGAGGGCAGCAGGTCATCCTTGTCGATCCGGCCGCGGGCCAGGGTGCTGTCGTGGCTGATCACGTCCATGCGGGTGGCCTCCATGCGCGCCCCGCCGATCAGTTGCCAGCGCTTGGACAGCGGCAGCTCGACCATGGCGAACCCGGCGTAGATGTCCTGTTTGCCGTCATAATTGCCCCGATCCTCCGAGGCGTCCTGGATGTACTGGCCGAAACGGTAGCGGCCGTTGACCGAGTCGACTATTCCGAGGTACTGCGGCTGGTAGAACGACAGCGGGTCGCCGTCGTACTGGGCGTACGAGGTCTGGGCGTACTCGAAGCGGCGCTCGCGGAAATCGCGGTCGGTGGTGTTCCAGGCCCCGCCGAACTTGAAGCGGCTCGCCAGCCCTTCCCACTGCTTGAACGGCAGGCTGAACTGCAAGTCCAGGTTATTGTTGTCCTCGTTCAGGTCACGATAATAACGGGTCGGATAGGGGTAGATCGACTTACGGATGCTGTAGACCGTGTCCACGACGCCGGAACGCTCGCGCATGGTGTAGTTGTCGGTGAAGAACCGCAGGTCCGGCTCCTGCTGATAGGTGGTGTTGCGCGCGGCGGTCCACTCGAAATGAAGGTTATGCAGGGGCTCGAAATCGTGCTCGCCGCGCAGCTGCATGGAATTGAGCGAGCGCTCGGTGTAGCCCAGGGAACGGGTCTCGTACACCGCATCCCCGGTCAGGTCGCGCGGCAGGCTGCCGTACTGGTAGCGGGCGATGCTCTCGCCGCTGTGGTTGTACATCAGGTTGAAACCGATCACGTTGTTTTCGTCGAGCTTATAGGACAGATTGGCCAGCCCGCCCCAGAGCACCTTGTCCGAGGCCCGCGTGTCCTGGAGAAGGTAGTCGTTGTTCAGGTCGTCGGTCTGGTCCACGTTGCCGGTGAGCTGCCAGCGCCCGACCTGCCCTTTGTCGTAGAACGAGGCGCTGCGGCTGTAGGTCAGCGTGCCCAGCAGGCCCAGCTCGCGCCCGCCCAGCATCACCTTGTCGCCGGAGGACATCGACCAGTTGTAGTTCATCGGGCCGGTCCCGGTGGTCGGGGCCATAATCGGGCTGAAAGAGCGGGTCAGGGCGTCCAGCTCGTGGGCCTTGGCCTGATCGGAATAGGTGGAGCCGATGTCCGGCATTTTGAAAGTCGGGTCGGAGAAAGCCGCGGGCAGCGCCCGGGAGCCGTCATCGATTCCCAGCCAGTCGGTCTTGCCACCCTTGTAGGTGAGGAAACCGCTCTTGCCGGTCACCTGGGGGTTGTACGAGGAGGAGGCGCTGTAGTTGAAAGTGAATTCCTGCGGGAAGCGCTTGGTCCAGATGTCCACGCTGCCGCCGGAGAAATTACCCGGACGGTCGGGGGTGAAGGTTTTCACCGTGACGATGCGGTCGAGCAGGTTGGAGGGGAACAGGTCCATCTGGACCGCCCGGCGGTAGGGGTCCGGGCTGGGCAACTCGGAGCCGTTGAGCTGGGTGGTGCTGTAGCGCTCGCCCAGGCCGCGCACGTACACGTACTTGCCGTCAACAACCGAGGCGCCGGTCATCTTGCTCACCGCGTCCGCCGCATTTGAGCTGCCGGTGCGGGAAATTGTCTCGCTGCCGATCCCATCCTGAATGGCCACGGCGCTGCGGCGCTGGGCCAGGATCTGATCCTCCTGTTTCTCGGCCTCGGCCACACCCTCCACCACGAAGCCCTCCATCTGGATGACCTCGGGCTGGAGTTTCAGCTCGACCGTGCTCTCGCGACCCGCCGCGACAGTGAGCGGCTGCTCGAGCTGCGAGTAGCCGACCAGGGTCACGGTCAGGGTGTAGCTGCCGGGCTCGAGAACGGTGAACGAGAATTCGCCGCGGGTGTTGGTCAGCCCGCCCCACCGGGTGCCCTTGAGGTAGACCGAGGCCGCCACCACGGGCTTGCCGCTCTCGACATCCATGACCGTGCCGCGGACTTTTACTGTCTTGGCCTGGGCCAGCTCGGCGCTTTGCGCCGACAAGGGAGCCACAGTTCCGTAAACAGCCACAAGTAAACAAATAAGCGCCAGGCGCAGTGTTCTCACAATCCTTCCATCCATCGGTACGGCTCTCCTTTTTGGTGCGGGTTGACAGCACGCAGAGAAAGTCAGGGTACGCAGATAACTGTCAATTTAAGCCGGTGCGGATAGATGGAAATTTGCTGAAAATGAGATTTGCGTTAGCGGGGTCGGCAGCGCGAGGGCCAGGCGGAACTCAAGCGCAAGAAATAAATTACCGGCGGAAGAATTGCTCTCCCGCCGGTAAGGTCTATCGGGATTCAAGCGGAATCAGTCCTTGAAACGGTATCCCACCCCGCGCACGGTGCGGATATACTTGCCCGCGGGCCCCAGTTTCTTGCGTAGCGAGGCGATCTGGAAATCGATCGAACGCTCGGTCACGGGGTAGTCGTAGCCGTGCACGCCCTCGACGATCTGGTTGCGGGTGAAGACCCAGCCCGGGCGGCGGGCCAGGAAATGCAGGACCCGGAACTCGGTCGAGGTCAGCTCCACCTGCGAGTTCTCGGCCAGCACCTCGTGACGGCCGGGATTGATCACCAGGTCGTGTAGCTGGATCGTGGAGGTCTCGTCGGTCTGCTCCTTGGATTTGCGGCGCAGCACCGCGCGCACCCGGGCGATCAGCACCCGCGGGCTGAACGGCTTGGTGATGTAGTCATCCGCGCCCAGCTCCAGCCCGGCCACGATGTCGCTGTCCTCGCTCTTGGCGGTCAGCATCACAATCGGGATGTGCGAGGTCTTGGGGTCGCGCTTGATCATCTTGCAGACCTCCATCCCGTCCAGGCCCGGCAGCATCAGGTCCAGGATCACCAGGTCGGGTAGCTTGGTCACGATCAGGCGCAGCGCCTCCTCGCCCGTGACCGCCCCATCCACCGTGTAGCCCTCCTCGCTCAGGTTGTAGCGCAGGAGTTCCAGGATGTCCTCATCGTCTTCGACCAGCAGAACGTGTTTTCTCGCCATAGTTGTCCGCCATTGTTGATGGTTTGATCTACGGCTCAAAAAATAACTCCGGTTTGTTAGCGTTGTGTTAGAAAATCGGTAGAGATACGGCAGAATGGGCCCGCTGCCGGCCTTTTTGTTCATGTTTCTCTAACATTATGCTAACATTTCGGCCCGCGCGGTACAGGCCGGTCCCGGGATGCAGGACTGTGAGCGAGATTGACTTTCCCCCCGCGCGGAGTTTAATTATGACCGCATGAGACCTGCCACCGGAGAGCCGATGTTCGCCCCGCGGAAAAGCCACCTCGCGCTGATCCTCGGCCAGGGCTGGCCTTGCGACGCCGAGAGGCTTTCAAGCCGGAGCGACTGGAGGATAGAGCGACGAACGCATTTCTGGAGGAATCCCTGCGCCGCCTGCGCGGATCCGGGACCGGGGCGCTGCTGGCGCGCGGCTCGCTGGCCGCGTTCACGGTCAAATCGGCCGGGATAGGGCTGGCGCTGCTGCCGCAACTGATCCTGACCCGCCTGATGGGCGCCTCGCGCTACGGAGTGTATGTGGTGGCGCTCAACTGGGTCTGGGTGCTGGTGGTGTTCGGCAAGCTCGGCCAGGACACGAGCCGGGTGCGGTTTTTGTCCTCCTGCCAGTCCCTGGGCGACTGGGGCGCTTTCCGCGGGCTGCTGCGCTGGAGCGCGGCCACGGTGCTGGCGGTGAGCTGCCTGCTCGGCCTCGGACTGGCGCTCACTGTCCAGATCGCCGGGGCGCGTATCCCGGAGGAACTGGGCCGGGCGCTGCTGGCTGGGGGCGCGCTCCTGCCGGTGCTGACCCTGACCGCCCTGAACGCCTCGGCCCTGCAGGCGGTTAAAAAAGTGGCGGCCTCGGACACTCCCCGCCTGGCCGGGCACGGGGCCCTGGCCCTGCTGGCCGCCGGGGCGATATTCGCACCGGGGTTCGATTTCTCACCGGCCGCGGTTATGGGCCTCACTTTCGCGTCCAATTTTCTGGCTCTGGGACTGGGACTGGTGCTGCTGCGGCGCAGTCTGCCGTCACAGGCGCTGAGCGCCGCCCCGGTCTACCATCCCCACGCCTGGCTCGGCCTGGGGCTGGCCATGCTGGCGGTAAACGGCCAGTTCCTGATCCTCAACCGTATCGATATCCTGATGCTCAAGTTCTTCGTGCCGGACGCCACGGTGGGGGTGTACGGGATCGCGGTGCGCCTGGCCGCGGCGGTGCCGTTCGGGCTGGATGCGATCAGCATGATCGCGGCTCCGCTGGTGGCTCAGCTCTATGCCGAAAAACGCACGGTGGAGCTTAGACGGGTGGTGCACCTGGCGGTGAGCTGGTCGGCCCTGCTGTCGTCCGCGATCTTTCTGGCTCTTGTAATCGGAGGAAAAATCTGGCTGGGGGTGTTCGGGCCCGAGTTCCCGGGCGGGTATGTTCCTCTGGTCATACTCTGCACCGGGCAACTGTTCAACGCCCTGACCGGACCCTCCGGGCTCCTGCTGACCATGACCGGACTCGAGCGCAAGCTGGCCGTGCTTATCGGGCTGGCCCTGCCGGCCAATGCGCTGCTCAACTGGCTGCTCATCCCGCCGCTGGGCGCGGCAGGGGCCGCTCTCGCCACCTGCACGGTCACAGTGGGCTGGAACACGGTGGCGGTTATCCTTATCCGGCGCAAACTGCGTTTGTGGTGCGTGTTCGGCCTGAGCGGCAGAACGCCGCGGGAAGCGGAGAACGGAATATGAGCCTGGACAAGCAGTCCCTGGCCGCACCCCGGTTCTGGGAGAACCTCTGGGAGCAGGCCCCGGTCCGCTCCCTGCCGTTCAATCCGCAAAGGGGGGCCTTCGGACAAATCCACGCCCGGCTGCAAAAGTATCTACCTCGAGATGCGGAGATGTCCCTGCTGGAGGTGGGCTGCTATCCGGGGCGTTTCATGTGGTATTTCAACCGCTATTTCGGCTACCGGGTGGAAGGGATCGAGTATATCGGCTGGTGCTGCGACAAAACCAGAGAGCTGCTGATAAGCACCGGAGTGGAGGCCACAGTGCGCCAGTGTGATTTGCTGGCCTGGGAGCCGACAGAACAGGAACGCTGGGACGTGGTGGCGAGCATCGGCTTCGTGGAGCACTTCGAGGACTGCACCACGGTCGTGGCCCGCCACGCCCACCTTTTGAAGCCCGGTGGGTTCCTGGTGCTCGAGATCCCGAACCACACCGGCTTGTATGGAAAGCTCCTCCACTGGATGGCTCCCGCGGCTTGGAGCGTGCATAATCGCATGGGGCTGGAACAGCTCGAGGCGGCGGTTCGCTCGGTGGGAGGCCTGGAGATACTGACCGCAACCAGTTGTGGGAAATTCAGCCTCGGACATGTGGGCTTTCTCGAACGCAGCCGTCGCGCCGGCCGTCCGATCCATCTGGCGGCCCGTGTGCTGAAACGGGCCTTGGAGCTCTTGCTGCGGGTCGTCCCGGAAAAGCTCAGCCTGAACTCCTATTTCCTGGTGGTCGCGCGTAAAACCCGGGATTGAGCCTCAAAGACGCTGGAACGGGCTGGGCAGACGCAGGGCCAACTCGAGGACAGCCAGGGCCAGCACCACGCCGACTATGGCGGTCAGGGCGCTGTCCCCGAACCCCGGCTCCCCGTCCGCACCGAGGGCCGCCCCGGCCAGCGCGCCGATCAGGGCCGCCACGAGCCGGATCAGACGTCCGGACCAGACCCCCACCTTCACTTTTTGCATCGGTTCACCTCATCGAACATTGATTTGCACCCGGCACCAGGCGCAATCTCCATCCGGGGAGGGAGCGACCTCCAGCCAATACTGGCCGCTCTCAAGTTCCAGCAGTTCGCCCTGCACGTCAAAAGTGCAATTGCAGCGGCAGGGCTGATTAACGTGGGGGGTCTCGACTACGCGCAGAATAGAGCCGTACTTGCACAACTGGAGCGAAACGCTGTCCAGGCAGCAGTTGAACAAAGCGCCCCGGTGGGTGAACCGGACCTTTCCCTCCTGAACGCTCACCGACAGCTCGTCCTCACGTCCCTCCGCCGCCAGGTCCGTCACCTCGCGACGGCACTCGCTCAGTCCGCTCAGGGCCACGCTGGACTTGCTGCCGCTGTCCAAAGGCAAAGTGGTTTCGCTGTCCTTACAGCCATAAACAAGGAGAGTCAGGAAAAGCAACGCACCTAAAAGGAATACCCTCGGAATGTGCATCCGTTCCTCTATAATTCAGTTTATCGATGCCAGAAGATTTTAATCTCGGGGGGCGGACCGGCAAGCTGGGCAGCGGGGGCGGAAAAATCATTGCGGCCGCCCGGGGCGTGGCCGACGCCCCGGGGCAGCCGCTAAAGCCGGGATCCCCCCTCGTCTCCCGGGCTTTATTCCTTTATTTCAGCAGCACCATCTTGCGGGTGCGGTTGAACGAAGCGGTTTCCATGCGGTAGAAATAGACTCCCGAGCTGAGCGCGCGTCCCGAATCCTCACGCCCGTTCCACTGCACCGTATGGCTGCCCGCGGTCTCCTCACGGTTGACCAGCGTGGCCACCACCCGGCCGCGGATGTCGAACACCTTGATCTGCACATGTCCGGCCTGGGGGAGGTCGTACTGGATCGTGGTGGACGGGTTGAACGGATTGGGGTAGTTCTGCGACATCTCGAAAGCCTTGGGCAGAGCCGGGCCGGTGGTCTCGGAGTCATCCAGCAGGCCCTCGCCCAGACGGAAATTGAGCGCCCTGTCCGCGGTGATATCCATATCCGGGATCACCTGCAGCTCGTTGCCGTCCTCCACCTTGTCGATCACCACCTCGTAGCGGCCGGAGGGCAGCATGAACTCGTAACGTCCATCCGTGTTGGTCCAGGTGCTGGCGTTGAGGCCGGTAGTTGGATCGTAGGCGCTGACCAGCACACTGTCGGCCGGGTGGCCGTCCGGGTACTCGACACTGCCGGAGACCTTGATCTCGGCCAGGTCGAACACCAGCTCCAGCTTGGTGTCGCTGGTCATGTCGACGCCCGCGAGGAACAGGCTGGCGTACTCGTAGCTGGGCCAGGCGTACAGGTCGTACACTCCCGGCTTGACCGTCATCTCCCAGTAGCCGTTCTCATCAGTGTTGGCATAGTACGGATCGACTCTGTAGATCGGCATGATCAGCGGATCATCGCCCTGCGTGGTGTCGGCGGAAATAATGTCCGCCGTGTCTTCCTCACCGGCCAACCTGGTCTCGTAGGGCATGGGCAGGATATGATAGAGCGTGTCGGCATCGTCGGAGCCCACCGGGATGGCGTGGATCGTCACCTTCGGCACGGGCTTTCCGTCGCGGTCGAGCGCCCGTCCACCCACCCAGATACCGCGGCTGAGAGTCAGGTCGAAGCTGCAGTCTGTGTCCACCATCAGGCTGTAGACACTGCTGTCCGGGAAATACCCGGCCACCGGCTCGACATTGATCCCGTAAGGTCCGGGCATCAACCGCACGGCGTAGTTGCCGTCGATGTCGGTCCAGGTAGAGGCGCCCTCGGCGCGGATACCCTTGCTGTAGAAGCTGATATAGCAGCTCTCCAGCCCCTTGCCTCCGGGCGAGGTGATCCGGCCGCTCACCAGATAACCGCTCTGCAGTGTGAAAGTCATCTCACGGTCGGTCGAGAGGTCCACACTCCCGACCGTCTGGCTCGGATAGCCCTCCCTATCCGCGCGACCCTGAAACTGGATGCTGTAAGCGGCCGGCATCACCTGCACATTGAAAGACCCGTCTTCCTCGGTGTAAACCCAGTAGCTGTAATAAGGCTGCGGCTCATCCGGCTTGATCGGGTTGCCGTACTCGTCGTAGATCGTTTCGCCGCCGGAATACATGTAGAACCCGTCATAACTGAGTGGAGTGCCGTTGTCCAGGACCACCCGGCCCTTGAACGTCACGCCGTAGTCCATCACCACCGCGGGAACTTCCACCTGGTCGCCGGCGGCTACGGTGTAGCTGCCGCCCTTGAGGTACTGGGAGGGGAAATTCCAGGGGGCGACGAACTCGATCACCCAGGTGCCGGCGGTGACCGCTATCTGCCAGCGCCCGTCCTCACCGGTGTACACGTTCCGGCTGGTGACGGCCGGCATCTCACGTTTTTCCGGATCGGTCCTTTCTCTCAGGATCGCGGTGTCGCCGTCTTCATACTTGAAGACCTCGCCGCTGCTGTTGCTCCAGGAATCGTACCAGACGTTGACCTGGGCGTTGGGCACGGGATTGCCGCGGTTGTCGCGCACAATGCCGCTCAGCACCGCACCGGCCTGCAGGGTGAAATCCTTCACCTGGTCGGCGTTCACCGTGAAATCGGGCAAGCCCTGCGGCGGGACCGGGGAATCGATGGAAGGGGTGATGACAACCGTGTAATCGCCGTCGACCAGGGCCGTGGAATAGGCGCCGGTCTCATCGGTCACGACACAGCGGCTGACATTGTAGCCCTGGAAATTGAGCTGGGCGTAAGCCATGCCAGCGCCGTTCGGATCCAGGACCCGGCCGCTGATCCGGTTGCCGGTGTCGATGATGATATCGTAGCGCAGGTCGCTCTGGACGGACAGGCCCTGGGTGACCGGCTGATCCGGATACTCCCAACTGGTGTAGACATACAGGTTGAACATGCCGGGGAACACCGCCACCGAGAACTCGCCGTTGGAATCGGCGCTGGCCCAGCGGTACTGTCCGCCACTATCGTCGCTCAGGCTGAAACTGCCCCAAGGCACGGGCCCGCCGCGGTCCTCGACCATGCGGCCGGAGAAAATCACACCGCTCTTCAGGCTCACATCGACCTTGGCCCCGGATGGGCCGACTGTCAAGCTCTGGCTGATCTGGTCCGCGGGATAGCGGCTGCCAGCCGGACTCTCGACCGAAACCGAGTAGTCGCCCTCGGGCAGGTTGAGCGCGAACGACCCGTCCGCTCCGCTCTCCACGCGACTGCCGTTGTAGTAGTCGTTCGACCAGAACGCGAGGTTGGCCCCGGCCACCGCCTGGCCGGTGTCATCGGTAAGCTGGCCGCTGACCGGGCGCACGGACAGGGTCTTCAGGGTCACGCGGTAGCCGACCGGCTGCGTGGCGTCCACCAGCGCGGACTCCTGTTTGACGTCATCCAGACGGTAGTAAAAGATGTGCCCGGGATGGGTGAGGATCACCACGTGGTAGGTGCCGCTCAGATCCAGGCTCTTGCCGATCAAGTTGCCGCCGCCCCAGTACGGGGGCATGAAGCGGCTGTCCGAACTCACGGAGTTTCTTTCCAGGTAATACAGGCCGTTGGTGACCTGGTTGCTGTCGGGGTCGAACAGCATCATGGTGACCCAGCCGTTCTCCCCGGTGGGATTGGCTTCCAGGCGGATATAATCGCCGGCCTGGGCCTCGAAGCTGAACACGTCCACATCCGTTTCCGGCACCCCGTCGCCCTCCAGGGCGTTGCCGTAGCCGATGGCCTGGGCCGAGGTCCATTCATCGTTGGGCTCGGCCTCGTGAACCGGGGTGAAATCCCCCGGGTCCTCGTTCTGCAGGCGCACCGCGGCCAGGCTCGTGCCGGAGCTTGGGGCGCTCAGACGGTTGAGGGTCTGCAACAGCGGCAGATCCCGGCTGTCCGGGCTCACCCCGGAGGTCATCAGATGACGGGCCAGGCTTGTGGCCAGCGCCTGGCGGGTGGCGGCGTCCGGAGCTACGAACACCTGTTTGGGCTCCGCCTTTTCCTTCCCTTCGGTCCCGGCCTGTAATTTGGCCTTGACCCGCTGGTCCGCCGCTTTCTTGGCCGCAGCCAAACCGCTCGACGGCGCCGCGTACCTGATCTGCGGGGCGGACTGTCCGAGCTTTCCCTGCCGGGCCAGACGCAGCAGATTCAGATGCGCGGGCGAGGCGGTAGGATTGGCTTTCGCTGCACCCTCAGCGGCAAGCGGCTGCGCAGACCAGCTCAGCGTCAGTATCAGCAGCGCCGATACTATCGCTGTAACCGGCAGCTTCACAACGTCCCTTCTCATCTGCCACTTCTCCTTTCGGTCCTTCCACAAAAATGTGGTGGTTGGGATTGCCAAAGAGGGGGTATTGGACTGGTTTGAAGTTGATGATAAGGCCAAGCATCTCTGTCTCCAGGTCATTCCGGTTTCTCACAGGTGTTGTCAGTGGCACTTCCGGAGTTGTTCCGCTATCCGCAGGCCGTCTATCGGCCAAGCCGTAGCTCGCGTCCGAGGTCCTCGCCGTTCGGGTCGAGCAGACTGGCGTCCTGCGGTTCACGCCACATCGAGCCATCCAGCAGCTCGGTGGCCACCAGCGGCAGGCCGCCGTTCTCGATCGTGCGCAGACGGGAAATCATTCCGGAAATCTCGTTCTCCAGATTGTAGACCGCCAGGAAGTACTCCTGCGAGTTCGTGGTCATGTAGTTGTTCCCGCCCTCGCGGACCTGGTACGGGGGCGGGTTGTCCATCAGGTTCTTCAGCTCGGTGTTCCGGCTCTGGATCTGCCCGCGCAGGCTTTCGGCGCGCTGCGTGTCGCCGCTGACCGTCTCAACCCGGCCGTAGAGATGGTTGTCGAACAGGTCGATCTCGGCAATGAACTCCCCCATCGAACGGGTCAGCCCATTCCGGCTGTCGGCTTGCGCCGGACGGCTTTCCCGCGCCGCGGCGGCTGCCGGTGCGGGTTCAGCCCCGCGCAGGCTCACCGCCAGACCGACCAGCAGCAGGAGCACTCCCAGCAGATAGTTTCTGATTGTCATAAACATGGCACCCTCCGTTGACCCGAGGAAAAGGCAAATTGCATTCCAGAGTGGGCCGACGTGTGGCATTTCGCTGTATTTGATTATTTTTCAAAATGTTTCGACACATCACAACCGGATCGTACGCGCGGGCCGGGGCCGCGGGAGGGCCGCGCTGCGGAGTGAAACCTCAGTTTTCTGAGAGGAACGCTTGAAAAACTGAAAACCTCAGAAGCGCCAGGTGAGGGCGCAGTCCATGAGGTTCTTGCGGAAATCCAGATCACGCAGGCTGGACTGGTTGCGGTACAGGCTCCAGGTGAGGGAGGCCTCGAGCACGCGGCCCAGGGGCCGTGAAAGCTTGATCACCGCGCCGTTGTTGTCGTTCTCCTCGGTGATCACCTCGGTCAGGATCGGCAGGCTGGTGCGGTCGGAGTAGCGGCGCAGCTCGAAGAACAGGTAGGCGTTCAGGTAGGCCTCGCCGGGCAGGCGGCGGCCGAGCAGGAAACTGAACCGGTTGTTCCAGTAGGAGAAGCCGAAATTGTTGGAGTCGTTGCGCTGCAGGGTGTAGGTGCCGTTGACCAGCCAGGCGCTTCCATAGGAGAGGGTCAGGTCGAGTTGGTGCAGGTTGTCACGCTGCTTGAAGTCCAGCACCTCCAGGCCGCCATCCTCGCCGGGACGGGAGACCGGGCGTTCGCAGAGGCGGCGCGTGTAGCCGTATTCCAGGGCCCCGGCCAGGCGCGGCCCCAGGCGGCGGGTCAGGCGCAGGCGCGGGCCGAACGAGTTGTAGTCGAAAGTCTTGAACGACTCGAAGTTGAAGAACGACTGCCGCCAGTACACCGAAAGCTGGCCCAGAGAGCCGGCCCGGCGCCGCAGGTAGAGCTGACCCTGGCCCCGGACATAGCCCTCCTCGCTCAGCAGGTCGAGCTGGTTCTTGCGGTATACGTTGCGCAGCTTGAGCTCGCCCGAGGCCCCCAGCACCGAGCTGCCGGCGCGGCGTTCGGTCTCGGCGGCGAAACGCTGCACCAGGACATCCCCGGCGGTCAGGCTGTCGGAGCTGCTCAAACGGTGGTGTGCCTTGTATCCGAGTTGAAGGTCGAAACGGGAGGCCGAGACGGCCGAATTGATACGGGCGGAGGAAAAGAGGCTGAGCGTACCGGCCCCCCCGGCGGTGCGGCCCGACGGGTCCTCGAGCACGTTGTCATCGTACTCCCAGCCCGTGGTCAGGCGGCTTTCCAGGGAAGCGGCCGAAACCTGCGAGAAGCCATACAGAATTATTATCGTTGCACAGCAGAATGCATGAGCACATCGCCGGCAAACGGTTGAGGGGGTGGTCTCTATGACTAAAGTCACTTCCGGCCGGCTCCCTCCCTGTCTGCACCCAGTTTTCCGGCCTGGCTGCGCAGGCTCTTCTCGAGCTGCTGCAGGCGGCCCAGCTCACGCTCCAGCGAATCACGACGCGTGCTCAGGCGGGTCAGCACGGCCTCGATCTGATCGGGGGAAAGAGATTCGAGGTCGAGGTTCAGCAGGTGTTCACGATCCGGATCGAACAGCTCACGGTCCAGCACGGACGCACCGGCGGTCTCGGAAGTTATGGACCCCGGGCTGGTGGAAATTTCACCTCTCATCCCGAAATCGCCGTCACCATAACCCGATTCACCCCGGTCCGGCCCCACGGCGTTGGCGTCCACTGTTTTCCCGTCGTCCGGGGGGACATCCGCCGCAGCCACGCCGCCGCGCGCGTCCGTGCGCCTCAGGGTGAGGCCCTCGTCGAACAGGGCCATCTCCTGGGCGAACTCGCCGGTGCGGCGCCGCACCGCGTTTTCGTCCTTCACCCGCTCCATCTCCGTGCGCAGGATATCCAAGCCGCGCCTGACACGGGCCGCCAGATCGGCGGCGAAATCGGCCTTGTCGCGCACCTGGTCCGGGCTGTCATCCGGCTCCACGCGCAACGCGGCGCTCAGGTCGGGAAGAGGGTTGTCGGCGCGGACAGCACCTGTCCCGGCGGCCAGGGACTCGCGCTCACGGCGCAGGATCACTATCTGGCCGCGGCTGTCCGGCTGACGGCCCAGGCTTTCGATCCGCTCGCCGAGGCCCCGCCGGAGCGCCTCGCGGGCCGTCCCGGTCCGACGTTCCAATGCGCTCAGTCTCACATTCAGACGGTCCAGGCTGTCGGCCAGGGACTTGCCCGCACGCAGGCTCTCGCCCAGACGGTACTGCTCCACCGGCGAGAACATGTCCTGCGCCACACCCTGTTTCAGGCGCGCCACCTCGGCCGAGACCCGCTCCAGCCGCGCCGAAAGCGAATCGCGGCGGGCGCGCTGAGCGGCCAGGCTGTCTGCAGCCGCGGAATAGCCGCGACGCAGGGCCTCCAGATCGGAGCCGCCGCCGGCGGCGCTCAACGGGGCAATCTGCACGCCGAGAACAGCCAGCAGGACCGTCAGACCGTATGTTGCACCCAGTTTCATCGTCGCTCCGGTTCGATTCCAAGTCCTTCGGAATGCTCCGAATTTACATTTGGCAAAACACGTGCCCGCTTTTCCGTCCCCGCCGCCCTTAACGCAGGAGCACTCCCTGCAATGAGTTACAACCAGTGGCCCGGTTTTGCTCTCCACGCAAGCCACGCTTGCGTTGCCCTGAGGCTTTCGCGGCCCTCAGAAATTCGAGGGTTCTCTCACCCGCGCTCACCCCACCCGCTGGCATCCGCCGCTCGGGCTTGACAAATTCCGCCTCCGCCGGTTAAGGTTCTTCAGAACACTTCGCCAAGCAGCCGAATACCGCCGGCAGCCGCGAAACCGTCAACCCGGAGGGATCTCACATGCCTATGGAAAACATGCGCTCCAGGTCGTGTCGCGAGTACACCTTGAACGCGATCATGGTTTCCGAGTGCAGAATTCCATCCACCTTGAGCATCTTGTCGGTCACGATATCGGCCAACTGCTCGTTGTCCCGGGCCCGGATTATCGCCACCAGGTCGTAGTGCCCTCCGACCGAGAACACCTCGGTGATGCCCTCGATCTGGGTGACTTTCTCGGCCGCCGCGTTTATTTTATCGCGCTCCAGGTTCATAAGGACTATTCCGGTGACCATTGTCCCGCCTCCCGCAACAGGTTTAGACAGCCTCCGGGTTGCGGGGGTCCGCTGCCCGGCGCTCTTGCTCAGTTGCCAGGATGATAATAAGCTCTTATCCGGCCAGGCGCAAGCCGATAAACGCTCTCCTGGCCCTTGCCAGGGGCGGCGGTCGCCGCTAACTTGTCAAGCCGGTCGGCAAAGGCCGTAAACAGATCACGAAAACCAAACGCCATTCATTCAGTGGCCGCCATTCTGCAGCGAAAGGAACACCCGATGCGCATCGCCGAAGGCAAGTACGGCTATTTCGACGAACAGGCCCGCGAGTACGTCATCACCCGGCCCGACACGCCCCAGCCCTGGTACAACTACCTGATCAACGACCAGGACTACTGCGCCCTGATCAGCCACACCGGGGGCGGCCCCAGCTACCACCGCAGCGCCAAGTTCAGACGCCTCTTGCGCTACCGCTTCAACGGCGTCCCCGCCGACCGTCCGGGACGCTACCTCTACCTGCGCGACATGGAGGACGGCGACTACTGGTCGGCCACCTGGGCCCCGGTGCTCAAGCCCCTGGAGAGTTTCAGCTACCGCTGCCGGGTGGGACTGAACGTCCAGACTATAGAGAGCGAATACCACGGGATCGCATCGAGCATCACCTATTTCGTGCCGCCGCAGCATCCGGCCGAGGTCTGGCTGGTCGAGCTGGAGAACCGTGGCGCCGCGCCGCGACGGATCAACACCTACTCCTACGCCGAGTTCAATTTCTGGGGCGCGATGCGCGACCTGCTCAACCTGGACAACTGCCCCAAGTGCGCCCGCTATTACCATAAGGACGGCGTGATAGTGCACGACAGCTACAACGACGTGGGCACGGGGCTGGATGACATGCACTGGGTCAAGCATTTCGCCGGGTTCACCTCCAGCGAAAAGCCGGTGGGGTTCAACACCGAGCGCCAGCAGTTCCTGGGCGGGATCTACCGCAGCGAGGCCAACCCGCTGGTGGTCGAGACCGGGCAGGACACCAACTTCGAAGGCGTGGGCGACTACCCGATCTGCGGGCTGACCCACGCCTGGAACCTCGCGCCGGGCCGGAAAGTGAAATTCGCGTTCGTGCTGGCCATGGGTGACAGCCTGGAGGAGATGTACTCGCACCTGGAACTGGCCCACAGCCTGGAGACTATCGAGCACGCCCTGGCCGGGGTGCGCTCCGCCTGGAACGGCCGTCTGGGCGCCCTGCACGCGGTCACCCCAGCGGTGCAGGATTTCGATCCCTGCGTGAACACCTGGAACCAGTACAACAGCTACATGACCGCCCAGCTTTCGCGCTCGATATCGAGCTATGAGTGGGGCGCGGGACGCGGGCTGGGGTTCCGCGACACCCTGCAGGACACGATGGGCGCGGCGCACATCGACCCGCGACTGGCCCGCACGCGCCTGCTCCAGATGGCGAACTGCGTGTACAGCGACGGGATCGCGCTGCATAACTATTTCCCGCTCACTCGTTCGGGGGACGGGAAAGATTTCTACGACGACCACCTCTGGCTGCCCTATGCCGTGTGCCACTACATCAAGGAGACAGGGGATTTACAGATCCTTAAGGAACAGGTCGCGTTCTGGGACACCGGTGAGAAGCAGAGCCTGCTGGAACGTCTGGCCCTCTGCCTGGACACCACCTGGCGTCTGCGCGGCGAG
>JAJFUG010000032.1 GCA_021372515.1 bacterium | reverse complement strand
TAGTTTCTCCTTTCGTTTCCTCGGCGTTCAGCAGGATTGCAGCGGCTGCCACGGTGACAAAATCCCGGCGGGTGAGGCGGACCATGTTCGTTCTCCTGTCGGTGGAAAGGATTTACCGGCCCGGCATACCGTCCTTAATTCTCGGCATGGGCGACCCACTGTGTCCGCCCGGTCCTTCTTTCAGTCCTTTCGATCTTGCCCAGCAATGTCCGGTTAGGAACTTGCAGTGAGAAGCCGAAAGACTCTGTTCTGCTTTGGTTTCGGCCAAAGCAGCAAAGCCAGCGGGGGCCGCAAACCGGACGGCCCGGCGGGCCGAAGGAGTGAAAAAACCGGGGCTTTATTTATCATGGCGCGACCGCCCGGTCATCTCACCCTGCGCGGCGCGCCGCCGTCCCCGAGTCGCGCCCCTTGCGCACGGCCTCGAAACCGTACTTGTCGCGCAGGCTGTCCACGGCGCGGTAGAAACTGATCCGCCGCAGAAGGTCGGGGCGGAACAGGTCGAGCTGGCCCTCCTCGGGCCGCAGGCGTGACAGGCTGATCCCCAGCAGCCGCACCCGCACCCGGCGCTCCAGCAGCGGCAGCATCAGCTCCAGGGCGCGCTCGAATATCTCCTGGTCCGCCGCGGTGCCTGCTCCGCCGGACCAGGCTCGGGTGACTGTCTTGAAATCGGAGTAGCGCAGCCGCAGCGTGACCGTGCGCCCCAGCATGCCCATGGCCCGGGTGCGGCGGCCGACTTTCTCGGCCAGGTGGTAGAGCACCCCCTCCAGGAACCGCCGGTCCAGGGTGTCCTCATCGAACGTGACCGAATGGCCCACCGACTTGGCCGGGCCGCTCTGTGGCTCCACGCTCAGGCTGCCGCGGGCGCGGGCCATGTCGTACAGCCACTGGCCGGCGCTGCCGAACACCCGCACCAGAAGGTCGGCCTCCAGCTCGCGCAGCTCGGCCACGGTGTGAAGGCCCAGGCGGGCCAGGTGCTCGCGCAGGCTCGGCCCCACGCCGGGAATGTCGCCCAGAGGCAGGGGCCCCAGGAAACTCTGCTCGCAGCCTGGCAGCACGCGCAGAAGGCCCGAGGGCTTGGCCTTTTTCGAGGCGATCTTGGCCAGCAGCTTGTTACCCGCGATCCCGGCCGAAACGTCGATGTGGAACGTCTCACGTATCTGACGGATTATCCGGTCCACCGTGTCCAGCACCGGGCCGTAGCAGCGGTCGAAGCCGGTCAGGTCGAGGTAGGCCTCGTCGATCGAGGCCGCCTCGACCAGCGGGGTCCAGGCCTCCAGTATCCGCCGGATGCCGCGCGAGACCCGCACGTACAGGCGCGGGGTGCCGGGAAGGAACACGGCCTGCGGGCAGAGCCTGCGGGCTCGCGCCGCGGGCATGGCCGAGAAGACGCCGTACTGACGGGCCTCGTAGGAGGCCGCGGCCACCACCCCGCGCGTGCCCTCCACCGCGCCCACCACCACCGGGCGGCCCAGCAGGGAGCTGTCGCGGGCGCGCTCCACCGAGACAAAAAAAGCGTCCATGTCGATATGCACGATATTGCGCTCCACGCCGCAGTCTCCTCGATCCGAGAGCCCCTGACGGACAAACCGGCCGGACTCTCGGCAAGGAAAGTCCGGCCCGGTGACACAGGATTTTTACGGCCGCTTTGCCGCGTCTACTGGCGGGCGGCGACAGGCGCGGCGGGGCTGAACAGGCGGAACGCCCGTCGGCAGCGCGCCCCCAGCCCGCTTTCCCGTCCGGCCGGCTGCCCGGCGAAACGCTGGTCCAGCACCACCAGCAGGCAGCGCTCGGACCGTCCCTTGCGGATCACGCCGAAAGCCATCAGTCGGTTGCCTTTCATCTCAAGTCTCCCCTCTTTCGTTCCGGCGGGACAGCCCAAGCCGCCCGGGCCGTGCGTTTATGGATAAAATCACAATGTGTATTCTCAATACTTGCGCAACACGCCGATCACCACGCCCTGGAGGCTGAACTCGCCGTCGCGCACGTAGATCGGCGACATGTTGACATTGGCCGGCTGGAGCCGCACCCCGTCTTTCTCACGGTAGAACCGCTTGAGCGTGACCTCCTCGTTGCCGATCAGGGCCACCACGATCTGGCCATCCGCCGCATCCTGACGGCTCTCCACGATCACATAGTCGCCGTCGCGTATCTGCTCGTCGATCATCGAATCCCCGCTGACCCGCAGCACGAAAGTCGGCTGGCCGCGTCCGGCCAGGAACGAGGGGACATCCATGCTCTCCGGCACGGGCAGGGCCTGGATCGGCCGCCCGGCGGCGATCCGGCCCAAGAGAGGCAGGCTCACCGCGCCGGAGGAGACAGAGACCGAGGGGGACGGCTCCTCCCCGGACGGGTCGCACAGCTCGATTGCGCGGCTGCGGTTCGTGTCGCGGCGCAGCAGGCCTTTCTCCTCCAGGTTCTGCAGGTGCTTGTGCACCGTGGCCGGCGAGCTGAGGCCGAACCGACGGCCGATCTCGCCCAGGCTGGGAGCGTAACCCTGCCCGGCGATATGCTCACGGATGAAATCCAGTATCTCTTTCTGCCTGCGGGTCAGATACATGCCGCCTTCTTCCTTTCTCCAGCCGGATTTATCGAAACCGCCGCCGCTGGGTTTACCTTTTTCCTCGCCCCAGACCGCGCTGCCCGTGCTTCTTTCCTTACACTCACGGCTTCGCTGCGGGCCTCATCCTAATTGATTCCCGCCGCCCGCAGGCGAAAATTTAGCGAAATCTGATTTATTCTAAGCGAACAAAAAGCGAAAGTCAAGAGAAAAATCGAAAAAAGAATGTGAGAAAGCGCTTGAAAAATCGGGCCCGGGCTGATTAAATTCAGATGGTGTATCATTGAACAGAAAACAGGTGCTACGGTTAAGAGAGGTAATCGGCCGGGCTGGAGAGGGACCTCCCTCCAGGCAGGGCATACGGCTTGGCAGGGTCAGCGGCTCCGGCAAGGGGCCGCACGGACAGTCCCGATCATTCACAACCTCAGGGATGACAACTATCTACGGCGGACCAAAGATGAGCGAAAACCCGGAAGAAAGCAGCCTGGCAAAAGCCGCCGAACGTCACAAGCGCTTCGGTGAGTTCCTGGTTGAAAGGGGCCTGATCAAGCCCGAGCAGCGCGATGAGGCGCTGACAATCCAGGATGCGATCTATCAGCGCCTGGGCACACTGGCCGCGGTTGAGGACATGATCTCGGTCACCGAGCTGTACGATGTGCTGGAGGAGCAGAAATACACCGGCGCGATGTTCGGCGAGACAGCCAAGCGGATGAAGCTGCTCGACGACAGCCAGCTGGGCGAGCTGCTCAACATCCAGGACAAGGTGCGCATGAAACTGGGAGAGATACTGGTGGGGCTGTTCTACCTCCAGCGCAACACTATGGAGGCGGCCCTCGAAAATTTCTGGAAGGAAGAGGGCGAGCCGGACTGAATGCACAGTCAGGACTCCAGGGCCGGACGTTCATTGATTGCACAAGTCGATCTTTCTCTGCACGGAGGGCTGTGCCGTAACTGCGGTGCGGCCCTTCAGGCTTTAGCAGACAGTCATTACCTGCGCCCGACACGCGTTTAGCCATCCGATCACACCTCAAGTCCAACTCCAAAAGGGGCACGCAATGAAACACGCTTTCCGTGTTGCGGCCGCAGCGCTCTGCGCTCTGGTCCTCCTGCTCGCGCCACTCAACGCCTACGACCTGTCCCGAGACAAGGTGCAGTATGTGGTTGTCACCTCGCACCTCGACACCCAGTGGCAGTGGACAATCGACGCCACCCGGATGTACTACCTGCCCCTGACCACCCAGGGCAATTTCATGCTCTTCGAGAAATACCCGGGCTACATTTTCAACTACGAGAGCGCTTTCCACTACATGCTGATCAAGCAACTCTATCCGAAGGATTTCGCGCGGATAAAGCAGTACGTGGACAGCGGCGCCTGGCGCCTGTCGGGCGGGATGCTGGTGGCCTGCGACGTGAACGTGCCCTCGCCAGAGTCGCTGATCCGCCAGATGCTCTACGGCAACGGGTTTTTCCAGCAGGAGTTCGGCCGCAAGGCGGATGACGTGTTCCTGCCCGACTGTTTCGGTTTCGGCTACGTGCTGCCCTCGGTGGCGGCGCACTGCGGGATGATCGGCTTTTCCACCCAGAAAGTCTACTGCCCCTGGCTGCCGCAGCCCTCGGGCGCTTACCCCAAGCCGTTCGACATCGGGATGTGGCAGGGGGTGGACGGCAGCCGGCTGGTGGCTGCGATCAACCCCGGCGGCTACGTGGGCAGCTGGGATGTCCGCCCGGAGCAGATCGAGGAACTGGGACGCACCAGCGGGGTCTGGGCCGCCTACGACTACATGGGCACCGGGGACAAGGGCGGGGCCTGCTGCTGCGGCAACCGCGGCGCCACCGAGAAAGACGTGCAGGACCTGTTCGCCCGCATCGCCCGCAACGACCAGGAGGAGATCAAGGTGGTCCTGGCCAGTTCGGACCAGCTCTACCGCGACCTCACAGCCGAGCAGAAACAACGCCTGAAAGTCTGGGACGGTGAGCTGCTGGCCCGTCAGCACGGCGTGGGCACCTACACCTCGCGCGCGTTCATGAAGCAGAAAAACCGCCGCAACGAGCTGGGCGCACAGTCGGCCGAGTGCGCCGCGGTCCTGGCCGGGCAACTGGCCGGACAGCCATACCCGGCGCAGGAGCTGAAAGACTCCTGGATCCGGTTCCTCTGGCACCAGATGCACGATGACATCACCGGCACCAGCATCATCGAGGTCTACCAGGAGGTCTCGGTGCCGGATGAGGACTCCTCCTACGCCTCGTTCGAGCGGGTGCGACGCGGCAGCCTGGAGAGCCTGGCCGGCAAGCTGGACACCCGGGTGGAGGGAGTGCCCCTGGTGGTGTTCAACCCGCTGGGTATCGAGCGTCAGGACCCGGTCACGGCCGAGGTGGCGTTCGAGGGCGGAGCGACGCCGGCCGCGGTGCGGGTGTTCGACAGCCAGGGCCGCGAGACAGCCTCCCAGGTGCTGGAGAAAACCGCGAATGACCTTAAAATCACGTTCCTGGCCGGTGCGCCCTCCTGCGGCGCGGCGGTCTACGAGGTGCGTCCCGCCGAGTCGCCCTGCGCGCTTCAGACCGGCCTGAAAGTCGATGGCAACTCCATCTCCAACGGCCACCTGAGCCTGAAAGTGGCTGCGAACGGCGAGATCGCCTCGCTCACCGACCTGGACGACAGCGGCCGCGAGGCCCTGGCCGCCCCGTCCCGTCTGGAGCTGTTCCACGACCAGCCCGAGGAATACCCGCAGTGGGAGATACGCTACCAGGATATCAAGAACGTGATCGGCACGGTGGACAGCCCGGCGAAGATAACCGTGCTGCAGAGCGGCCCGGTGACCGCCGTGCTGCGCGTGGAGCGGGAGCATGAGGGCTCGCGCTATGTGCAGGACATTCGCCTGAGCGCCGGGGCGCGGCGGGTCGAGGTGGCGAACGACATCGACTGGCAGGGCAGCGACCGTCTGCTCAAGGCGGCTTTCAGCGCCAGCGCCACCTGCGACAGCACCACCTACGACCTCCAGCTCGGCGTGATCCGCCGTCCCAACGACACCGAGAACCTGTACGAGGTGCCAGGCCAGCACTGGGCCGACCTGACCGACCGCTCCGGCGCGTTCGGCCTGGCCGTGCTCAACGACTGCAAGTACGGCTGGGACAAGCCCGCTGACAACACCCTGCGCCTGACCCTTCTGCACTCGCCGCTGGGCAAGGCGGACCTGGACCACGGCCCCAACCGTTTCACCTACGCCCTCTGCCCGCACGCCGGCGACTGGCGCAAGGGCGCGGTGGTGGCCGAGGCGGCCCGCCTGAACCAGCCGCTTGTCGTGTTCCAGACCGGCAAGAACGCCGGGGCCCTGGGCAGGAGCGTGTGTTTCCTGAAATTCAACGACCCATCCGTGACCCTGATGGCTCTCAAGCAGGCCGAAAACGGCCAGGCCCTGGTGCTGCGTGTGCGCGAGCTGAACGGCGCGTCGACGCGCAAGGTGGGTTGCACTTTCCCGGGGCGGAAAATCAGCCGGGCTTTCGAGCTGAACGGCCTGGAGGAGACTGCCGGCCCGGCCAAGGCCAAGGGCGGCGAGCTGAGTTTCGAGATCGGCCCCTACCAGGTGAAGACTTTCTCCGTGGCCCTGGAGGCGGCGAAATAGCGGTTGCGGTAAATTACAGGCATGCAAGCGAGGGGCGGGCCGACAACCCGCCCCTTGTCGTTTCCGGCGGTCGGGGCTATAGCGGACGGTTGACCTTCACACACCCCGCCCGCTTACGCGGGCACCCCTCTCAAGAGGGGATTTATCCCACCATACTCCGGGATCTCTTTCGCGGCTTGCACTTTGGTGTTCCCAATCCCCTCTAAAAAGAGGGGTGGCGGCGCCAGCCGCCGGGGTGTGTAAAGGGACGAGATTTGCTTGCCCCGGCGAATGCGATCGAACGTTGTCGGGGCACGGCATGCCGTGCCCGTCACGCCTCAGGGCGAGATATATCTCGCCCCTACGAAAAAACCGAGGGGCCATCCCCTTGCTCCAGGACAGCCCCTCGGCTTAAAACATATGGAATTACAGACCGCCTTACAGCAGGCTGCGGGTCTTCATCGCCTTGTAGACCCGCTCGACCGCGATGTCGCAGGCCGCCTGGGTGAAACTGCCGCTGTTGTCCCGGCGGGCCAGCATCTCGCCGAACATGTTGTCAAAGCTGGTGCGCAGGAACTTGAACACCTCATCCTTGGTGCAGCGCGGCCCGCCCAGGCTCTGACGGTACTCCAGGTAGCTGGCGATCACGCCGCCCGAGTTGACATAGTTGTCGGGCAGCACCACTACGCCGCGCTTTTTCAGACTGAGGAAAGCCTCCCAGGTCACGGGCATGTTGGCCGCCTCGATCACGGCCAGCTTGGCCCCCAGGCTGTCGCAGTTGTCCGCGTTCACCACATGACCATCCGCCGCGGGCACCAGGATATCCACCGGCAGAGCGAACAGGCCCTTGTTGTCGATCGTGTGCTTGTCGTCGAAGCCCTTGATGTTCCGGTTCACCCGCGCATACTGCATCAGGGCCAGGATGTCGATCCCGCTCTTCACGTGCACGCCGCCGTACAGGTCGGTCACGGCCACCACCTTGCAGCCGGCCTCGTGCAGGTACCACGCGGCGTGGCTGCCCACATTGCCGAAGCCCTGGATCGCCACGGTGATTTTCTTTGGGTCCTTGCCGATCAGCTCCAGGTACTTGAGCGTGGCGTAGGCCGTGCCGAAACCGGTGGCCTCGTGACGGCCAGGAAGCCAGCCCTCGATGCCCTCGGGCTTGGCCGTGACCACCGCCGGGTCGTGCGTGCGGTTGTACAGCAGCATCATCTCGCGGCCCGAGCTACCCATGTCCGGGGCCGGGATGTAGATGCGCGACAGGTTGTGCTCTACGAAATGGTCGACGAACTCTTTCATGATATGGTCCTTGAGCATGTCGACAAATTCGTAGTATGAAAGCTTGCTCCGGTCCTTCACCCGGGTGTAGATCTTCTCGAAATCCACCCGGATGCCGCTCTTGCCGCCACCCAGATCGAGGTCGGCCAGGGCGGTCTTGAGCGTCATCAGGCGCGCCAGCTCGGTGGTCTCCCAGATATTGACATCCGGGGCGATACGGATGCCGCCCTTATAGGGTCCGCGGGCGCGGTTGTGCAGGACAATGCCCGAGCTGATGTTTATTATCTCGCCCTCGACCTCCACCGGCAGGCGCTGATAGATGAAAGTGTATGGCTTTTCGATCTGCTCCAGGTCGGTCGTGCTGATGCCCAGTCGCTTGGCGCTGTCGCGCATCAACTGGCCGGAACGGTTCTCCGGCTCCTTGCTGCAGATGAACCTTTCCATCGACTTGGAAGAAACCTTTTCCGCCTGCATCGGCGACCCTCCATTCTTGGTGTACCTTACGGGGAACTCAGGCAATCCAGTCAGTCGCTCGGTTGCGTACAGCCACTACCGCTCTGACAACATTCCCCCCGGCGCGGTTGGTTGGGGACGCACCGGGGGGAAACACTCTGCATTACAGCACATCCATGATCCGGATCAGGTGCGAGGGCACCAGCACGACCGGTTCCTTGTCGATCTGTTTTGCGGCTTTGGTGACCGCCCCCACCGTGGTCCGGTGGGTGATTATGACCAGCGGCACGCCGTGTTTGGGCTCGGTGTCCGACTCTTTCTGCACCACCGAGGCGATCGAGATGCCGTGCTCGGCCAGCGTGGCGCTGATCCGGGCGAACACGCCCGGCTGGTCTTTCACGTTCACCCGCAGGTAGAAACGCCCGGTGACATCCTCGCGCGCCAGCACGGGAAGGTCGAGGCGCGTCTCGTTGAAACTGGTGCGGATGCGGCGGTCCTCGGTCAGGCTGAACAGGTCGCTGATCACCGCCCCGGCCGTGGGCATCATCCCGGCGCCCTTGCCGATATAGGTGTGCTCGTTGTGCGCCCAGCAGTTGACCATCACGGCGTTGAACTCGTTGCGCACCTGGGCCATGATCGAATCGGCCGGGATGAGCGTGGGCCCGACCCAGACCGCGAGACTCCCGTTCTCACGGCTGGCGCGGGCCAGCAGCTTGATCCGGAACCCCATCTCGTTCGCCGCCAGGACATCCACGTTGCTCACCTCGGTGATACCCTGAAGGTCGATGCTGTCGGGCAGCACGCGGGTGCGGAAAGCCTTGCGCACCAGGATGGACAGTTTCTGCGCCGTGTCCATGCCGCTGATATCCAGGGTCGGGTCGGCCTCGGCGAACCCTTTTTTCTGGGCCTCGGCCACTGCCTGCTTGCAGGTCAGGGCTGGGTTCTGCTCCATGCGGGTCAGGATATAGTTGCAGGTGCCGTTGAGGATGGCGCTGATCGAAAGCACCTCATCCGCCACCAGTTCCTCGCGCAGAATTTTGATAATCGGAATGCCGCCGGCCACGCTGGCCTCGAACAGGAGGCGCGCGCCGCTGCCCGCGGCGATCTCGGACAGCTCATCCCCGCAGCGCGACATCAGGTACTTGTTGGCCGTGATCACATCCTTGCCCGCGGCCAGGGCGGTCTCGACCAGGGTTTTGGCCGCGCCGATCCCGCCGATCAGCTCGATGATCACGTCTATTTCCGGGTCCGTGACCACGGACTGGGCGTCCCGTGTCAGGAGCCGTGGGTCGCAGGGCACTTCGCGCTGGCGCTCCAGGTCCAGGTCCGCCACTTTTACCAGCTCGACACGCTTACAGATTTCCAGGTCGCTCCGGGTGAGCATGCGGATCACCCCGGAGCCGATCGTTCCATAACCCAGCAAACCGACTCTAAGCTTCTTCGACATCGATCCTCCAGCTTGTCCACACCTCGTTCCGCCACGTGACGCAGTCTGTCCGCTTCCTTGTGCCGCAGGGCACCCGGATTGCACGGGCGGAGGCTTGTCATTCGTAATTTGTCCGCACCGGCGGCTTTCGGACTTTTCCGCCGGCTTTCGTATGGATTTTCAGTTTGTCCGGCCCAGCTCGCGGGCGCGCTCGGCGGCGGCCAGCACGGCGCTGATCACCGCATCGCGCAGGCCCTTGGCCTCCAGCACGTGCAGCCCGGCCGCGGTGGTGCCGCCGGGAGTGGTCACCGCATCGCGCAGCGCCGCCGGGTGGACTTTCTCATCCGCCGCCAGCAGGGCCGCCGCGCCGCTCAGTGTCTGCACGGCCAGCCGCCTCGCCGCGGCATGAGGCAGGCCGGCCTTCACTCCGCCCGCGATCAGCGCCTCGGCGAACAGGAAGACCCAGGCCGGACCGCTGCCGCTCAGGCCGGTCACGGCATCCAAAAGGCCCTCGGGCAGTTCCACCGCCGCGCCCGCCGCGCCCAGAACCTTGCCGGCCAGGGCCAGGTGCTCCGGCTTGGTGGCACTGCCGCCGGAATAGACCGTGGCCGACTGTCCCAAGGTGGCGGCCAGGTTGGGCATGGCCCGCACCACCGGCACACCCGTGGGCACAGCGGCCTCCAGCGTGGCCAGGGTCACCCCGGCCGCGATGGAGATAACCAGCGTGTCGGGCCCCAGCCCGCCCTTTAGCTGCGCCAGAGCGCCCGGCGCCAGGTGCGGTTTCACGCAGAGCAGGACCACGCCGCTGTGCGCGGCCAGTTCCCCGGGCGTGGCGCCCTGGACCCCCAGGCGGCTTTGCAGCTCGGCCAAGCGGGACTGGTCGGTCTCGACCACCCAGGTATCGACGGCCGGACTGAGTCCGGCCGCCAGCACCGCCTCCAGCAGGGCGCCGCCCATCTTGCCCGCGCCCATAAAACCGATACCGGTTTTATTCGACATCGTTTCCTCCGGATATTCCTAACTCATAAAATAACAACGCTTCCCGTGGGACGGCAAGCCCCCGGACAAACGCTGCACGTTGCGTGCCGGAAACCGCCGCATTCAGGCGCCGGCCATGATTTCGCTCAGCGTGCTCCAGGTTATGTTCTGCCCGGTCTGGACCAGGACAACTTTTTTCCCGGCCAGGCTGTCTTTGATTTTCAGCGCCGCGGCCAGGGTCGCGGCCGCGGAGGGCTCGATCAGGTTGTGCGTGGCGGGGAGCCAGAGCCGCACCGCCTCGGCGATTTCCTCCTCGCTAACCGTCACCATCTCATCCACCCGCCGGCGCATGATCTCCAGAGTCATCTCGGCCGGCATGCGGGTGGCCAGTCCATCCGCGATCGTGTCCGCGCTGGCGTTGACCACATTGCGGCCGCTGCGCCAGCTCGCCACCACCGCATCCGCGGCGGCGGCCTGCACCCCGATCAGACGGGTCTTTTTGCCCAGGCCCTCGGCGGCCAGGCAGGCCCCGGAGAGCCCGCTGCCCAGGCCGATGGGCACGAACATCACCTCCGCCTCGGGCAGGTCCTCGAAGATTTCGACTGCGTAGGTGCCCACCCCGGCGATCAGCTTGGGCTCGTTGGCCGAATGAACGCTGCGGTAGCCATGCCTGGCGGCCAGTTCCTCGGCTTTCCCGCGGGCCTCCTCGAAATCGCGGCCGTGTTCGATCAGCTCGGCGCCCAGAAGGCGCATGGCCTCGTTCTTGTCCGGGTTGTTGCCGAGTGGGACCACGATCACCACATGCACCCCGAACACCCGTCCGGCCCAGGCCAGCGACTGGCCGTGGTTACCGCGGGTCACGCCGATTATCCCGCTCGCTTTCTGCTCAGGCGGCAAGGTGGCCACCAGGTTCACCCCACCGCGTATTTTGAAAGCGCCCACCGGGTGATGGTTCTCGTGCTTCACGTACACCGCCGCGCCCAGCAGGCGCTCCAGGGCCGGGTAGGCGAACAGCGGTGTGCGGTGGACATAGGGCTTTATCACCTCGCGCGCGGCGAGGATGTCATCGAATGCAACAGACTGCATTTATTAAGCTCCGTTTGTATTTAAAATCAAAACAAACAGGGGGTCCCCGAGTGGAGACCCCCTATTACTTAGCGCGTCCGGCCGCGCGGCGCAAGGAAAAGCCGCCCGGCTTGCGGGGTTACTCAGAATCCCAGAATCTCGTCGATTGCCGCCAGCACCTCATCGATGTCCCGCATGGTGAGCTGGCCCATGTGCGCGATGCGGAAAGTCTTGTCTTTCAGGTCGCCGTAGCCGTTCGAGATCACCATGTTGCGCTCGGCCAGTTTCTTGTTCAGGTCCGAGATGCTGATGTTGCGGGTGTTCTCGATACAGGTCAGGGTGTTGGAGCGGTAGCCCTGTTCCGTGAAGATGCGGAAATGCTTTTCCGCCCAGGCCCGCACCTTCTCCGCCATCTGGATGTGGCGCTTCCAGCGGTTCTCCAGGCCCTCGTTCATGATAATCTCCATCTGCTTGCGCATGGCGAACATGTGCGCGAGCGACGGAGTGATGTGGGTCTGGTTCTTGGCCAGGTTCTTCTCCACGGCGATGAAATCGAAATAGAAGCCGCGGTTTTCGACAGTGCGGGCCTTTTCCAGGGCCCGCGGGCTGATCGCCGCCACCGAGAAACCGGCCGGCAGGGCGAAAGCTTTCTGGCTGCTGGCCAGGGCCACATCCACGCCCAGGCGGTCGATCTCCAGCTTCACGCCGGCCATCGAGCTGACCATGTCCACCAGCAGGCTCACCTCGGGGTACTTGGCTTTCATCACGTCGGCTATGCCGTAGATGTCACTCATCGCGGCGGTGGCGGTCTCGTTGTGCACGAGCGTGATCGCGTCCACACCCGGGTTCTGCGCCAGGGCCTTGTCCACGATGTCGGCGTTGAAACCGCGGCCGGCCTCGATCTCCACCGGGATGGCTTTCTTGCCGTTGGCCTGGGCGATCTGGCAAAAACGCTTGCTGAAAGCGCCGTTGATGAACGAGACACAACTCGTCTTGACGCAGTTGCGCACCGCCCCCTCCATCAGCCCGGTGCCGCTGGAGGTGGAAAGGAAAATCATGTTCTTGGTGTAAAGCATCTCCTGGACCATCGGGATGATCGCGGCGATCAGCTCGGAGCACTCCGGGAAACGGTGGCCGATCTGGGGACGGGCCATTTCGTGCAGTACTTCGGGCAAGACCTCTGTGGGGCCGGGGATGAACAGCTTGCGGTGCGTTGTCATGTCCTGGGTCTCCATTCAGCAGGTTGCGTCAAAGCGGCGCCGGGCGCGGGCTTACGTCCGGAGCCGGGTTGCTCATGTATGGTATTCGGCGTTGATCCGCACATAATCGTAAGAGAAATCGCAGGTCCAGAACCGGCAGCTCTCGCCGCCCTGGCCCAGGTCCAGTTCGATGATGATTTCCTTTTCCTTCAGCCTGGCGCTCAGGGCGGGAAGGTCGACCTGAACCGGCGCTCCCTGGCTGAACACCCGCGTGCCGGCCAAGCTGATATCCATCCGCGCGGGGTCCACCGGCGCGCCGCTGTAGCCGGCCGCGCAGATTATCCGTCCCCAGTTGGGATCGGCCCCGAACAGGGCGGTCTTGACCAGGGGCGAGTTGGCCACCGAGCGCGCCACCCGGTCGGCGTTGTCGAAACTGTCCGCGCCGTTGACGCGTATTTCGACCAGATGGGTCGCGCCCTCGCCGTCCGCGGCCATTTTCTTGGCCAGGCTCTCGGCGGCCAGGTACAGAGCGGAGCGGAACTCCTCCCAGCCCGGGCTGTCCGGGCTCTCGATCAGCGGGGCGCCCGAGGCCCCGTTCGCCAGGACAAAGGCGCTGTCGTTGGGGCTGCGGTCACCGTCCACGCTGACCATGTTGAACGTGCGCGCCACCACGGCCCGCAGGGCCTCTTGCAGGGCCGACGGGGTGATCGCGGCATCCGTGCTGAAAAAAGCCAGCATGGTCGCCATGTTCGGATGGATCATCCCCGAGCCCTTGGCCGCCGCGCCGATTGTCACTTCCCTTCCGCCCAGCGTGAGCTTCACCGCCACGGTCTTTTCCACCGTGTCGGTGGTCATGATCGCCCGCTGGAACTGGCCTGTTTCACCGCGCGTCAGACGGCCGGCGGCTTCCTGGATGCCGGCCCGCATCCGCTCCATCGGCAGGTGGTGGCCGATCACCCCGGTGGACATGACCAGGGTGCAACGGGCCGGAAGGCCCAGAGCCTGCTCCGCCGTTGCAGCCGTTTCCGCGGCGTCTTTCAGGCCGCGCTCGCCGGTGCAGGCGTTGGCCACCCCGGCGTTGACCACCACGGCGCGGATACGGTCCGCACTGGTGGAAAGTACATCCTTGCAGTACATCACCGGCGCGGCCTTGACCCGGTTGGTGGTGAACACCCCGGCCGCCACGCAGGGACGGTCACTCAGCAGTACAGCCAAATCCGGCCCCTCGCCGGTCCTCACACAGCACCTGACACCCACGGCCCGGAACCCGGGCGTCGTATCGACTGAACCTTGAACGATCTGCGCCATCACTAAGCGGTGCTCTCCGAGTCAATAGTGTTGTGAAAAAAATAACGCTGTGTATAATCTAACAGCTTTTTCGAATTTCTTCCAGTATTTCGGCAAACACACGGATCGAAAAATCGATCTGGCGCTTGCTGATCACCAGCGGCGGTACGAGACGGATCACTTTTTCGCCCGCGATGCAGACCAGCACCCCGCGCTGGTGGAAACGCGGCAACAGGTCGGCGGCCTTGACTGTCAGCTCCACCCCGGCCATCAGGCCGATACCGCGCGCCGAGACGACCAGGTCGGGGAAGCTGTTTTTCAGGTTCTCCAGTCGCCACATCAGGTGACGGCCCTTGTCGGCCACGGCCTCCAGGAAAGCGGGACGGCGGATGCGGCTGACCACCTCCACCGCCGCGGCGCTGACCACCAGCCCCCCGCCGAACGTGGTGGCGTGGTCGCCCTTCTCGATGCAGCCCGCCACGCGCTCACTGGCCAGGACCGCGCCCATGGGCAGTCCACCGGCCAGGGGTTTGGCCAGGGTCATAATGTCCGGGGTGACCCCGAAATGCTCGTGGGCGAACAGCTTGCCCGTGCGTCCCAGGCCGCACTGCACCTCGTCGAAAATGAGCAGCACATCCCGGCGGCGGCAGATGTTGGCCAGCTCGTGCATGAACTGCACATCCGCCGGGTTCACTCCGCCCTCGCCCTGGACCGGCTCCACGATCACGGCGCAGGTGTCCATCTGGATCTTGCTCTCGGCATCCGCCGCATCCCCGAACAGCGCGAAACGCGCCCCCGGCACCAGCGGCTCGAACGGCATGCGGTATTTCTCACGGTCGGTCAGAGCCAGCGCCCCGAACGTACGGCCGTGGAACGAGCCGCGGAACGCCACGAACCCGGCCCGCTCGCGCCCGAAATTCTTCATGGCCCACTTGCGGGCCAGCTTCATCGCCCCCTCGACCGCCTCGGCCCCGCTGTTGCAGAAAAACACCTTGTCCGCGAACGGGGCGCTCTCCACCAGGAGCTTGGCCAGCTTCACGCTCGGCTCGGTGTAGTAGAGGTTCGAGCAGTGCACCATCCTGCGGGCCTGCTCGGCGATCACGCGGGTCAGGCGGGTGTCGCCGTAGCCCAGGGCGTTGACCGCGATGCCGCTGACCATGTCCAGGTAGCGCTTGCCGCTCTTGTCGAAGAGGTAGCAGCCCTTGCCGTAGTCGAGCACGAAACCCGGACGGCTGTAGGTGCCCAGGATGTACCGGGCCTCATCCCGGATGATTTTCTCGCTTTCGTTCACAGGCTATCGATCCTCCTCTGGACACCCTCAGCTTCCCGGCCGGGAAGCAAAACGTCCTTCAACATTCAGTTGTATGTAGCTGAAGCCTTGAAGACTTTCCCGCTCCCATCGAAAAAGAAAGTCTCTATGGCTTTTTTCCCCAGGACGGCCTTGTAGTAAATACTGACCGAATCAACCCCGCACGTCACATCGAGCACCGAAAACCTCAGATCCGGCGCCCTCTTCAGCGCGGTCCGCCAGTAATCCCCCACGGCCTGTTTGCCTTTCAGGGTGCCGGAGGCCACGCCGAGAGCGGCCTGGATCATGGGAGAGCTCATTTCGAAATCATCCGTGTAATGCGCCAGCACGGCCTCGATATCGTGGCTGTTCCAGGCTTCGATCCAATCACGGGCGAAATTTTCGGCCTCTCGCAGAGTCATCCGTCCATCCCTTTGCCCTGTTGCCGTTCCGCCACACGGCGGCCCGGATCAAGCGAAAACTGCAGTCCCTTCCGAAGTCCGCAGGCCGCGGAACGCATCGAGCAGCCGCGCCGTGACCGGTCCCGGCTTCCCGTCTCCGATAGCGCGGCCGTCCAGGGCGATCACCGGCACCAGCTCGGCCCCGGTCCCGGTCAGGAAACATTCGTCCGCCGTGTAGATGTCGTGCCGGGTCATGGGCGCCTCGTGCAGGACCAGACCGAGCTTGCGCGCCAGCTCGATGGTCACGCCGCGGGTCACCCCCATCAGGAGCGAGAACTCGGGGGCCGGGGTGAACACCTCGCCGTGCTTCACGGTGAAAATGTTGTCCGCGCTGCACTCGCACACGTAGCCGTTGCTGTCGAGCATCAGCGCCTCGATGCAGCCGGCCAGGTTGGCCTCCATCTTGGCCATGATGCTGTTCAGGTAGTTGAGGCTCTTCACCTTGGAGCTGAGCATGTCCGGGTTGCAGCGCCGCGTGGAGGCGGTGATGACCGTGATGCCCTCCTCGTACAGCTTGGGCGGATAGAGCTGGATGCTGTCTACGATCACGAAGAGCGAGCTTTTGCCGCACTTGCGCGGGTCGAGGCCCAGGTCGCCCACGCCGCGGGTGGCGACCAAACGGATGTAGGCGTCCCGCATGCCGTTTTCGCGCACCGTGTCGATCACGGCCTTGTCCAGGCCGGCGCGATCCAGGTTGAAAGCGAGCCCGACCGAGCGGGCGCTTTCGCAGAAACGGTCCATGTGCTCTTTAAACCGGAAGATGCGTCCGGAATAGACTCTTATGCCCTCGAACACCCCGTCGCCGTACAGCAGACCGTGGTCGAAGACACTGACCTTGGCCTGGCTTTTGGGGTAGAAGGCGCCGTCGATGTAGACTTTTGGCTCCATTTAACCCGGTCCTTGAAAATATACTTAAAAGAGAGAGAAAACCGCCCGGAGAGCTTCCGGGCGCCGAACGTCCGCCTCCCCGGCGGACGCGGACAGCGAGCCGGCGGCGGGGCCGGCCTGCACCGCAAAGGCACAGGCCGGGCCGCTCCGCCCGCATGTCACAGCTTCAGACCGCGGCAGGCTCAGACTTTCCCGCCCACCCGGCCGTTACGCTCCTTGAGCAGCTTGAAAACCACACTGTCGGTCAGGGCCATCCAGCTCGCCTCGACAATGTCGAACGACACGCCCACGGTGCCCCATTTGTCCTGGTTGTCACCCGACTCCACCAGCACGCGCACGACCGAGGAGGTGCCAGCGCCGCGTGGCAGCACGCGCACCTTGTAGTCGAGCAGGCGCATATCCCTCAGCTCCGGATAGAACTTTTCGAGAGCTTTGCGCAGGGCGTTGTCCAAGGCGTTGACCGGCCCGTGTCCGTGCGAGGCGGTGTGCTCGTTCTGCCCGTCCACCCGCACCTGGATCGTGGCCTCGGACATCGGCAGCTCGGGGCTTTCGCGCTTCTCGTCGATCACCCGGTAGCCCACCAGCTCGAAGAACTCTGGCAACCGGCCCAGGGCGCGCTTCATCAGCAGCTCGAAACTCGCCTCGGCGCCCTCGTACTGGAAGCCCTCGTGCTCCATGGTCTTCAGGCTCTCCAGGATCACGGACACCTGGGGGTCGCGGCTGTTGATGTCGATCCCGTATTCCTGGGCCTTGTACAGGATGTTGCTGCGGCCCGACAGGTCGCTCACCAGCACCCGTCGGTGGTTGCCCACCCGCTCGGGGTTGATGTGCTCGTAAGTCTCGGGATTACGCACCACGGCACTGACGTGCATCCCGCCCTTGTGGGCGAAAGCGCTGTCGCCCACGAAAGCCTGGCGCTTGTTGTCGGGCAGGTTGGCCAGCTCGTTGACATAGCGGGCCAGAGTGCGCAATTGCCCCAGCTTTTCGGGACGGATCGTCTCGAAGCCCATCTTTATCGTCAGGTCCGGCACGACAGAGATCAGGTTGGCGTTGCCGCAGCGCTCCCCGTAGCCGTTGACCGTGCCCTGGACCTGGACCGCCCCGGCCTCGACCGCGGCCAGGGAGTTGGCCACCGCCACCTCGGAATCGTTGTGGCAGTGGATGCCCAGGGGCACGTCGACCGTCTTTCTCACCTCGGCGATCACCTTGGTGATGAACGAGGGCAGGCAGCCGCCGTTGGTGTCACAGAGCACCAGACGGTCGGCGCCGGCCTCGGCCGCGGTCCGTAGGGTCTTCAGGCAGTACTCCGGGTTGGCCCGGTAGCCGTCGAAAAAATGCTCGGCGTCGTAGAACACCTGGCGTCCGCACTTCTTCAAATAGCGCACCGAGTCATCGATGGAGGCCAGGTTCTCCTGCAGGTCGGTGCGCAGGGCGTCCCGCACGTGCAGGTCCCAGCTCTTTCCCACCACTGCCACCACCTCGGTCTCGGCCGAGAGCAGGCTGGCGATGATCGGGTCGGAGTCGGCCTTGCCGCCCACCCGCCGGGTCATGCCGAAAGCCACCGGCTTGGCGAAAACGAGCGATTCGCGGCGCACGGCCTCGAAAAACTGCTGGTCCTTGGGGTTCGACCCCGGGTAGCCGCCCTCGATGAAATGAAACCCCAGCTCATCCAGCAGCCGGGCGATGCGCAGCTTGTCCTCGAGGGTGAACGAGATGTCCTCGGCCTGTGTCCCGTCACGCAACGTCGTATCGTAGATCTCTATCATCGACATAAACTGCTCCTATTTCTTCAGCCAGCTCATCATCCCGCGCAGCTTGGCGCCGACTTTCTCGATGAGGTGCTCGGAATCCTGGCGCCTGCGCGCATTGAAGAACGGACGGCCGACCTTGTTTTCCAGCAGCCAGTTGCGGGCAAAGGTCCCGTCCTGGATTTCACCCAGTACCTTCTTCATCTCCTGACGGGTCTGGTCGGTAATGATCCGTTTGCCAACCGCGAGATCCCCGTACTCGGCCGTGTCCGAGATGGAATACCGCATGTTGGCTATGCCTCCCTCGTAGATCAGGTCGACAATGAGCTTGACCTCGTGCAGACACTCGAAATAGGCGATCTGCGGCTGGTAGCCGGCGTTGACCAGGGTGTCGAACCCGGCGCGGATCAGCTCGGTCAAACCACCGCAGAGCACCACCTGCTCACCGAACAGGTCGGTCTCGGTTTCCTCGGCGAAAGTGGTCTCGAGGATGCCGGCGCGCCCGGCGCCGATACCCACGGCGTGGGCCAGGGCCATGTCATGCGCCTTGCCGCTGGCGTCCTGCTGCACGGCGATCAGGGCCGGCACGCCGCCGCCCTGCTCGTAGACACGGCGGACCAGGTGGCCCGGGCCTTTCGGGGCGACCATGTACACGTCCACATCCGCCGGGGGCACGATCTGGCCGAAATGGATGTTGAACCCGTGGCTGAACACCAGGGACTTGCCCTTCTTCATGTGCTGGGCGATATCCGAGCGGTAGATGTCGGCCTGGATCTGGTCGGGCAGCAGGATCTGGATCACATCGGCCTGCTTGGCCGCCTCGGCGGCGGTGACCGGCTTGAACCCGTCCGCCACGGCGCGCTTGTAGTTGTCGGTGCCTTCCAGCTCGCTCACGATAACCTTGTAGCCGCTGTCACGGAGGTTCTGCGACTGGGCGTGCCCCTGGCTGCCGTAACCCACGATGGCGATCTTCTTATTCTTCAGCACTGCGGGCTTTGAGTCCTTATCATAGTAAATCTGCATTTCTTCCTCCGTGTAGCGGTAAAGTTGTTGGACTGCTCTTAAAAAATGTCATCGTTCAGAACTATCCGCACGGTTGCGGGAAAAGCAGCGGCGGACAACAACAGCATGCGGAGCCGGCTTTTGCAGGAGCACGGCGCGCGCCGTGCCCCTGCGCCAAGTTCTACGGCTTATGACACAAGCTCTATCATTTTCAGACGAACTGTTTCTGCTTCTCGGCGCCGGTGGCCCAGTCCGGGCCCTTGCCGGCCCACTCGCGCTTGAGCGCCACCACTCCGGTTCGCGCCATTTCCTTGATCCCGAACGGCTGCAGCATGTTGATCATGGCCTGCACCTTGTCGGTGCTGCCGGTGACCTCCACGGTCAGGGTCTTCTGCGAGATGTCGACGATCTTGGCGCGGAAAATGTCCACCACCTGGATGATCGAGGCCCGCGTCGCAGCCGTGCAACTGAGCTTCACCAGCGCCAGCTCGCGGTTCACGTGGCTTTCCTCGGTCAGATCAGTCACCTTGATCACGTCGATGATGCGCCGCAGCTGCTTGATGATCTGCTCGATCACCATGTCGTCGCCGCTGGAGACTATGGTCATTCGGCTCAGCTCGGGGTTCTCGGTCGCCCCGACGCAGATGGAGTCCATGTTGAAGCCCTTGCCGCTGAACAGCCCGGCGATGCGGGAATAGACCCCGAACTTGTTCTCGACCAGAAGTGATATCGTATGCTGCATGGAAGTGATCCTCCCCTTTGTTTGCGGTAGCGGTGTACGGTTACTCGATGATGTCGGTGGCCATCTTTCCCGGCGGAATCATCGGGAAGACGTTCTCGTGACGGTCCACGCGGAAATCGATCATCACCGGTACGTTCTTCACCGCCATCGCCTGCTGCAGCACTGGGACCACCTGGTCGTGACGGTCCACGCGCAGGCCGACCGCACCGTAAGCCTCCACCAGCTTGACAAAGTCGGGGTTGGTGTATTCCAGGCAGGTGTGGCTGTAACGTTTGTTGAAGAACAGCTCCTGCCACTGACGGACCATGCCCAGGAACCCGTTGTTCACCACGGCCACGATCAGGTTCAGGCGCTGGCCCACCGCGGTGGAGAACTCCTGCACGTTCATCTGGAACCCGCCGTCGCCCACCACGGCCACCACTTTCTTGTCCGGGTTGGCCAGGGCCGCCCCTATCGCCGCCGGGAAACCGAAGCCCATTGTGCCCAGGCCGCCGGAGGTGATGTTGGTGCGGGGCTTGACGAACTTGTAGTGCAGGGCCGCCCACATCTGGTGCTGGCCCACATCCGTCACCAGGATCGTGTCATCGCCGCAGACCTGGTGTATCGCCTCGATCACGTACTGCGGCTTTATCTTCTCGCTCTTGTTGTACTTGAGCGGGTGCGTGTGCTTCCAGTGCTCGATCAGCTTGAGCCAATCCTCGGTCGGGGCGGGCTGAACCAGCTTTTCCAGCTCCAGCAGCACGTTGCGGCAGTCACCCACGATGGGGTAATCGACCTTGATGTTCTTGCTGATAGAGGCCGGGTCGATGTCGATGTGCATCACCTCGGCCTTGGGCGCAAAGGAGTCCACCTTGCCGGTCACCCGGTCGTCGAAGCGCGAGCCGACCGCGATCAGAAGGTCGCACTCGTTGACCGCCATGTTGGCGTACCAGGTGCCGTGCATGCCCAGCATGCCCAGGGCCAGCGGGTCGGTCTCGGGGAAAGCCCCCAGGCCGAGAAGGGTGGTGGTCACCGGGATGCGGGTCTTGCGCGCCAGCCGGGTCAGCTCCTCGGATGCGTTCGACTGGATGCAGCCACCGCCCACGTACAGCACCGGGCGCTGGGCCTTTGCCATCACCTCGGCCGCCTTGCGTATCTGCTGGCTGTGTCCGTACTCGGTCGGCTTGTAGCCGCGGATGCTGGCTTTCTCGGGATAGGAGAAATCGGTCTCCGAGAGCAGGACATCCTTGGGGATATCGACCAGCACCGGGCCGGGCCGTCCCGAGGCGGCCAGGTAGAAAGCCTCCTTGATCGTGGCGGCCAGGTCGCGCACGTCCCGCACCAGATAGTTGTGCTTGGTGATCGGGCGGGTGATGCCGACTATGTCGACCTCCTGGAAGGCATCGTTGCCGATGGCCGCGGTGGCCACCTGGCCGGTGATGCAGACCACGGGGACCGAGTCCATGTAGCTGGTGGCGATGCCGGTGACCAGGTTGGTGGCGCCGGGGCCGCTGGTGGCCAGGCACACTCCCACCCGGCCGCTCGAACGCGCGAAACCGTCCGCCATGTGCGCCGCACCCTGCTCGTGGCGGGTAAGGACCAGCTTGGGACGGCTGTAGTTGTAGAGCTTGTCGAATACCGGGATGACCACGCCTCCCGGATAGCCGAACACGTAGTCCACCTTCTCTTCGATCAGGCAGCGGACCAGGATGTCGCTGCCGACAAGGCGTTCCAGACGTTGGGGCGCCGTCGGCACGGCGACTGGCTTTTCTGTGGCGACCTGCATGGTGAGTCTCCCTCCTCGGGTGGTGAGGTTGCGCCCGGACCGATGTGCCGTTTCCCGCGGGTAAGTGCGGCGGCCGCATCTGCTCGCTCGGAGCCGGCCCGGGAATGAACGTGCTGCTCTTTCCTTCTTCTGCCTGGTTCTGCCGGTAATTCCACGGGCGGACACCGCACCCGCCCAGTCTTGATTCAATTCTGCTAATCCTGTGTAGGGGCGGCCCCATGTGGCCGCCCGGGCGCACACGCGGGTGCGCCCCTACCTTCTCGGTTATTTCAATTACAATCAGTCGTTCGGGAACACCGCGCCGGTGTTGGCCGAGGTGACCTGGGCCGCGTAGCGCCGCAGCCAACCGCGCTTGAACCGTCCCTCCGGGGCGCGCCAGGCGGCGCGGCGGCGTTCCAGCTCCGCGGCGTCCACATGCAGCTCCAGCTTGCGGCCTTCTATGTCGATACTGATCTTGTCCCCGTCCTGAATCAGGGCGATCGGCCCGCCCACCGCGGCCTCGGGGGCCACATGCCCGATGCAGGGCCCGCGCGTGCCGCCCGAGAAACGGCCGTCCGTGATCAGAGCCACGCCGCTGGTCAAGCCCGCGCCGGTCAGCGCCGCGGTCGGTCCCAGCATCTCGCGCATGCCCGGGCCGCCCTTGGGGCCCTCGTAGCGCACCACCAGCACCTCGCCCACGTTGACTTTCTTCTCCATGATAGCCTTCATGCAGGCCTCCTCACCGTCGAAGCAGCGGGCCACTCCGGTGAAAGAGCGCATATCCGGCTCCACCGCGCTCTGCTTGACCACCGCGCCGTCCGGGGCCAGGCTGCCGTTCAGCACGGCCAGGCCGCCCTCGGCGTGGATCGGGTTGTCCAGCGGGCGGATCACATCCGGGATGGCCACAGTGCCGCGCCGGGCGGTCTCGGAGACCGGCCAGCCGTTGACCGTGGGCGAATCCTGCAGGAAACCGGCCAGACGGTTCAGCACGCCGGGCACGCCGCCGGCGTATTCCAGGTCCTCGATGAAATACTCCCCTCCCGGACGCAGACTGGTCAGGTGCGGCACCTTGCGGCTGATCTCGTCGAACACCTCCAGCGGCAGGGGCACCTCGGCGCTGTGGGCGATGGCCAGCAGGTGCAGCACGCTGTTGGTCGAGCCGCCCAGGGCCAGGTCCAGAGCGATTGCGTTCTCGAACGCGGCCCGGGTGAGCACCTTGCGCGCGGTGAGGCCCTCACGCACCATCTCCACGGCCCGGAAGCCGCTGTCAAAGGCCAGGCGGCGTTTCTTGGCGCTGGCTGAAAGAGCCGTGCCGCAGCCGTACAGGCTCATACCCATAGCCTCGGTCAGGCAGGCCATGGTGTTGGCCGTGTACAGCCCGGCGCAGGAGCCGCTGCCGGGGCAGGCCTCCAGCTCGAACTGGTGCAGGCGGTTCTCGTCGATCTTGCCGGCCATGCAGCTTCCCACGGCCTCGAACGTGTCGCGCACCAGGTCCAGGCGCCGTCCCTCCAGGCTGCCGCTGTGCATCGGCCCGGCGGTGAGCACCACGCAGGGGATGTCCAGCCGCGCGGCGGCCATCAGCATGCCAGGAGTGATCTTGTCACAGTCGGTCAGCAGCACCAGGGCGTCCAGCATGTGGGCCATGGTGACGGTCTCGACGCAGTCGGCGATCAGCTCGCGGCTGGGCAGCGAGAAACTCATCCCGCGGTGGCCCATCGCGATCCCGTCGCACACAGCCGGCACCCCGAAAATGAAGGCCGAGCCGCCCGCGCTGTGAATGCCTTTCTCGATGAAACGCTCCAGGGAGCGCATGTCGATGTGGCCGGGCACCAGGTCGCTGAAACTGGAGCAGATGCCCACGAACGGCTGGTCGAGCTGCCTGCGGGTCACACCCGTGGCGTGGAGCAGCGACCTGTGCGGTGCGCGCTCAATACCCTGCTTGACTGCGTCGCTTCTCATTTTAATTTTTCCTCTCCCACCGGGATTCAATAATAAAGAACTGCGTCCGGATTGTGCCGGGCCCGTACTCCCAGGAGCGGTTCTGCGCGATGTTTGCTTTGACGATTCGATTCGGGTCCGGGGAACGGGCTGTCGATTTTACCGACTCAAGGCACTGATAATGCTGCCTACACCGTTCCCCTTTACAAGGGGCAGAATAATAATCAACACACCGAGGATAATCAACGCGGAGGACACAAAAGAGACGGCAGTGCGGGACAGGCTGTCCTGCAGCGGGAACTGGAACGCAAAAGCGGACTGCGTGGCTGACATCGCACTTTCCCTTCGAACTGTCCCCGTGGCCCGGGCGGCCCTGGAGGTAAATTCGCCTGCCGTTACTGTAAAGCGCCCCGTAGATGGATTTGTTTAGTATAAAAACGGCGTATATGTTTGTCAAGCTATTTCAACTCATTTTTGTTGCACTCCGCCGGGTCCGCGCCGGTGCGGGAGCCCGGACCGTGTCCGGAGCGCGCCGGGTGTCCGGTTCCCGGCCGGCCGGGCCAAAGTCATTGACCTGTCCGAGCGAATTCCGTATATTTTGTTAATTTGCGCAGGGTGGTGCGGCAGTGCTTTCCGCCGTCCCACTGTCAGTCAAGAGGGAACGCAAGAAGAAAGAAGAAATGATGGCCAAAGCCAAGAGACAGAGTAAAAAAGCCGTCCTGGTGATCGAGGACGGACGCACGTTCCAGGGAAGCTCGTTCGGGGCCGAGGGCGAGACCATCGGCGAGGTGGTGTTCAACACCAGCATGACCGGCTACCAGGAGATACTTTTCGACCCCTCCTACCGCGGCCAGATCGTGACCATGACCTACCCCCACATTGGCAACACGGGGGTCAACCTGACCGACCTGGAGAGCGACCGCATCCAGGTGGCCGGGTTCGTGGCCCGCGAGTACGTGGACAACCACTCCAACTGGCGCACCACAGCCAGCCTGGACGAGATGATGCGCGAGCAGGGCGTGGTTGGCATCGAGGGAATCGACACCCGCGCGCTCACCCTGCACATCCGCGAAAAAGGCGCGATGAAGGGTATCATCTCCAGCCTGGATTTCAACTACGAATCCCTGATGAACAAGCTGTTCAAGGCCCCCGGCATGGTGGGCCGCGACCTGGTGCGGGATGTCACCACGGCCAGAAGTTTCATCTACAAGCCCGGCCAGGACCCGGAGTCCTCGGTGGACTACTACACCTACACCCTGGACACGCCGGACGACCTTGCCGCCTGGCGCCCGGATAACAAGTCCGAGGGCAAGCACTATATTGTGGCCCTGGACTGCGGGATCAAGCTCAACATGCTGCGCATATTCTCGTTCTTCAACAGCGTTGTGCTGGTGGTCCCTGCCACCTATGGCGCGGCCGAGATACTGAGCCTCGACCCGGACGGCCTGTTCCTGTCCAACGGCCCCGGCGACCCCGAGAGCCTCACCTACGTGATCAAGACCGTGCGCGACGTGGTCCGTCTGCGGCCCGAGCTGCCAGTGTTCGGCATCTGCCTGGGACACCAGATCCAGGCCTGGGCTTTCGGCGGCAAGACCTACAAACTGAAGTTCGGCCACCGCGGGGCCAACCACCCGGTGCTCGACCTGGCCACCGGCAAGATCGAGATCACCACCCAGAACCACGGTTTCGCCGTGACCGGGCATAAGAACGCGGAGGGAGTCTGGGAGATCGAGGGCTGTCCCGACCTCGAGGTCACCCATGTCAACCTGAACGACAACACCATCGAGGGCTTCCGTCACAAGACGCTGCCCGTGTTCTCGGTCCAGTACCATCCCGAATCAAGCCCCGGCCCGCACGACAGCTGGTATCTGTTCAAGCGGTTCATCGGGCTGATCGAACAGCAGAAACAGTCCGAGGTGCAGACAGTCTCTTAAAGTCCGGGCTGAGTCTGCACCGGGAGCGACTCCGGTTGACCACCAACCAGAAATGGCTGCTTGGCATTTTCCTGGGCCTGTTTGTCCTGGCCGGAGGGATAATATTTGTCATGGCCATGGCCGCCCTGTTCTCGCCCTCCAGCCTGGAGCTGAACGACTCGTTCGGCAAGCGGGTCGGAGTGCTGGAGCTGGAGGGCGTGATCGACGATTCGCAGCCGTTGATCCGTCAGCTCAAGGCTTTCCAGGAGGATGACGGCATCCAGGCGGTGGTGGTGCGGGTGGAAAGCCCCGGCGGCGCGGTGGCCCCGAGTCAGGAAATTTACCAGGCGCTGACCGTGCTGCGCGAGAAGAAGCCGGTGGTGGTCTCGATGGGCTCCATTGCGGCCTCGGGCGGCTACTATGTCGCCTGCGGGGCCGACTCGATCGTGGCCGCGCCGGGCACGCTCACCGGCTCGATCGGGGTGATCCTGGAATTCCCCGAGCTGGACGAGGTGCTCAAGAAAGTGGGAGTGCGCTTCGAGGTGGTCAAGAGCGGCCCCCACAAGGACATCGGCTCGCCGTTCCGTCCGATGACTGAGGAAGAGCGCCAGATCATGCAGTCGATGGTGGACGATGTCTACGAGCAGTTCGTGGAGGTGGTGAGCAGCGAGCGCGGGCTGGAGCCCGACACGGTGCGCACCTTTGCCGACGGCCGGGTGTTCAGCGGCCGTCAGGCGCTGGAGCTGGGCTTGGTGGACGCCACCGGCTCGTTGCAGGATGCGGTGGACATGGCCGGGCGGATGTGCGGTCTGGGAGAAAACCCGAAAATCACCCACCCCAGGAAGCCACGTCCCTCGCTGATCGACCTTCTGACCCAGACCGCCAGTACACTGAACGACCCACTGGCCGCGGTCGGCTCGCCGCGACTGATGTACCTGTACCGCTGAGCCGGCGGCCCCACGGCAGGGAACCGCTTCGCACATCTTGCAGACTCGGGCCGGCAGACGGCGAAGCTCCGTACTCCGGCCATATTGCTGACCCTGGTCATCCATCCATGAAGGAGGTTGTGAGCATGTCGATCATCACGGAAGTCATCGCCAGAGAAATCCTGGATTCGCGCGGGAACCCGACTGTCGAGGTCGAGGTCATCCTGGACGACGATTCGGTAGGGCGCGCGGCTGTGCCCAGCGGCGCCTCCACCGGCGAGTTCGAGGCCGTGGAGCTGCGTGACGGGGACAAGAGCCGTTACCTGGGCAAGGGTGTGAAGAAAGCGGTCGAGAACGTGAACGAGAAGATCGCCCCGCACGTGATCGGCCTGGACGCCACCTATCAGGCCAAGCTGGACAAGACCCTGATCGAGCTGGACGGCAGCGAGAACAAGGGCAACCTGGGCGCCAATGCGATCCTGGGTGTCTCCCTGGCCGCGGCCAAAGCCGCCGCCGAGTATTGCGGCCTGCCGCTCTACCAGTACATCGGCGGCGTGAACGCCAAGGTGCTGCCCGTGCCGATGATGAACATCCTCAACGGCGGCTCGCACGCCCAGAACAACGTGGACCTGCAGGAATTCATGGTCATGCCCACCGGCGCGCCGAATTTCGCCGAGGCGCTGCGCATGGGCGCCGAGATTTTCCACTCGCTCAAGAAAGTCCTGAGCGCCAAGGGCTACAGCACCGGCGTGGGCGATGAGGGTGGTTTCGCTCCCAACCTCAAGAGCAACGAGGAAGCGGTCGAGGTGATCCTCGAAGCCATCACCAAGGCCGGCTACAAGCCCGGCGAGCAGGTGAACCTGGCCCTCGACCCGGCCTCCAGCGAGTTCTTCGAGAACGGCAAGTACGTGTTCAAGAAGAGCGATAAGTCGATCAAGTCGAGCGAGGACATGGTCAAGTTCTACGCCGACTGGGTCAAGAAATACCCGATCATCTCGATCGAGGACGGCTTGGCCGAGGAGGACTGGGAAGGCTGGGCGCTGCTGACCAAGGAACTGGGCGGCAAGATTCAGCTTGTGGGCGACGACATTTTTGTCACCAACATCAAGCGCCTGTCCCGCGGCATCGAGCAGGGCGTGGCCAACTCGATCCTGATCAAGCTGAACCAGATCGGCACCCTGACCGAGACCCTGGACGCGATCCAGATGGCCAAGCAGGCCGGCTACACCTGCGTGATCAGCCACCGCAGCGGCGAGACCGAGGACACCACGTTGGCCGACTTGGCCGTGGCCACCAACGCCGGACAGATCAAGACCGGCTCGGCCAGCCGCACCGACCGCATCTGCAAGTACAACCAGCTCATGCGGATCGAGGAAGACCTGGCCGACACCGCGCAGTTCCTGGGACGCAAGGCGTTCTACAACCTGCGTTAATCCCGGCGCCGGGTTGCGTTCCCGGCTGAGCGAGGTGCTGCGCGCATGCTGGATGGACCCCGGAAAGGCAGACGGGTGCTGCTCGTGCTGGCGGCATCCGTCGCCCTGATTCTCCTGCTCCTGTTCTGGGGCGAGTATGACCTTGTCACCCTCTGGCGGCTGGACCGCGAACGACGGGAACTGAGCGGACAGGTCGAGCAGCTCAAGGTGGAGAACCAAGGGCTGATCGATCAGATCGACGGGCTGCAGGACAATCCGGAGATGATCGAGAAAATCGCCCGGGAAAACCTGGGCATGGCGCGCAAGGGCGAGACGGTTTACCGTATCCTGCCCGCCGAGCGGGACACGCTCCTCGATTCGCTGAAAATCCGGGAATGAACGGTTCAAAGGAAATATTGGTTGGAGAGTTTGAAACAATCCTTGACAAACAACAGGTTGTAGGTTATAATCGTACAAAATGACGCGGGGTGGAGCAGTCAGGTAGCTCGTTGGGCTCATAACCCAAAGGCCGGAGGTTCAAATCCTCCCCCCGCTACCATTTTGGGAAAAGGGATCTCGCCGCTTTAGACTTTAGAGCGGACAGGTCCCTTTTTTATTATTTTTTGACGCGCTTGGCTTGATTTTCCGCTCTGTTTGAAATTAGACAGTCAGTGTGCGATTTCGCACTATCCAGAGAAAAAAAACCGGCATGTCGTTCAAGCTTTTCACAGATTTGCCGATAATTAATGCAGTTAGAGCGCAGTCACGATATGGTATGGTTCTTGTATAACAAGAAACGACTTAGGCAATCAAGTCGTTAACGCTGCCAAGATGGGATGCGGACAGAACAATGGGTAAATCCAGAATCAAAACCCGGACCGCCTACTTCGTGGTGACCCCGGAGGGCAAGCTGAAAAAGATCAACCCTCTGCTGCTGGGGATGCTGGGCGTGCTGCTGCTGGCGCTGGTCCTCACGGTCGCCAACCGCAGCTACGCCATGAACCGCCGCCTGGTCTCCGAGCGTGTGGCGATCAGCTCCGAACTGCTCAAGATGAATTCCGAGCGCAACAAGTTGAGCGGGGCGCTGAAGGTGTGTGAAGAAAAGAAAAAAGAGATATGCCATCTGCTATATTTCAACGACGACACGGAAAGCAAGGCTCAGACGGGGAAAGCAGATGAACACTAAAAAAATGACGCTGATGATTTTCTTCCCGGACGGCCGATCGCGTAACGTGCCGTTCAACCTGTCGGTCCTGCTCAAAGGCCTGTCGGCCCTGATGCTCTTGTTCTTCTTTGTCGTCTTCGGCCTGACCGGGTACAACGCCTGGCGTCTGCACTCGGTCCGGAAGGAGCACTTCCGCACCTCCCGCAGTGTCACCGAAGAGCGGAACACGGTCTTCGAACACCTGAAAAGCCTCGAAAACTTCGAAGAAAAAATATCCTTCTACCTGGGCGGCGCACTCACCGATCACGAGGGTGTCAACGTGGCCCTGGATAAGGAAAATTATTCCGGCGGCGTGGGCGGCGGCGATGATTCCGAGGTCGACGGCAACCTGCCGGAGGGTGCAGGCCTGGCCGACATTCCCGCGGCGCCGGTGATCCCTGAGGGTCAGGAGCAGCAAGAGGAGAAACTCACGCCTTTGGACAGCAGCAACATCGAGCTGCGTATCGAAATGCTGCGCGACCGTCTGGAAGAGCTGGCCGTGCTGGCGGTGAAAGAGAAGACCCGCCTCGATCTGACCCCTTCGATCCCTCCCTCCCCAGGCTATATCACCAGTCATTTCGGCTGGCGGCGCTCGCCGTTCACCGGCCGCCGCGATTTCCACCGCGGCATTGACCTGGTCAACAAGATCGGCACCCCGATCAAGGCTACGGCCTCCGGGCGCGTGATTTTCGCTGGTAAGGAGATGTTCTGGGGCAACGCGGTGTTCATCGAGCACCAGGAGGGCGTGGTCACCAAGTACGGGCACATGAGTTCGATCAATGTCAAGGAAGGCGACAAGATCACCCGCGGACAGGTGATCGGGTTCATCGGCATGACCGGACGCACCACAGGGCCGCACGTGCACTACCAGATTGAGCTCGACGGCCAGCCGGTCGACCCGATGCAGTTCATCATCGACGAGTCCGATATCAACTGAGGCGCCTGGCCGCAGTGCAGAGATAGA